>JAVCCW010000010.1 GCA_030765235.1 Candidatus Gorgyraea atricola
CTTATAAAGCCTGTAAAGGGGGCGTTACCTTAGCTTTGTAGTAGGATAGGGGAGGGGTGGGTGTTTTGTAGTGTTTTTGTTTTATTGTTCTAGAGTGTAGTGGTTTATTTTAAGTGTTTTTTTATTTCTTATGCCCTGTCCCCCCTGTAGGTCAGGTTTAAACCTGACCTACAGGGGGGACAGGGCGATTAAAAGATTTAGGGACTAGATGAAGCATAACTCTTCGTCATTGCGAGGAGCAAAGCGACGAAGCAATCTCAAGCGAAGAGAAAGGTTGTTAAAAGAGTAGCTTGAAGAGTGATTGGCGAAGGAGAAGCTCTAAATTTATTGACATAACTACTATATTTGGTATAATATATGTAATTAATAACAGGGCAAGGCCATGGAAGAAATGGTCTTTTTATGCCTTGCAATAGTAAGAGGTTTTAAAAGGGCTTAACTGTATGGCAAAGATATATAAAATAACTAATATAGCGTTAATATTTACGCTAGTAGGGGTGGTTTTGTGCGCGGAGCCTACATTTTCTTCAACCAATTCTTTAGGACTTAGAGTTCCTTTAAAATTTGGCAAAGAGAACAAGAAAACTATAAGTTCTCGGATTATTGTTGAAACAATCTCGCCCAGTACGGAAGAATTTATGCATTATATAGGTGTCTTTGGGGAAATAATACTAGAAGAAACGATGGAAGAAATGAACGAAATACATACATACCAAGAGATAACGGATCTTTTGGATTCTTACGATAAGAGTAAGGTGCTTACAATAAATAAATTTGTATCTCTTGAGGAGAATCTTGCTTCAGCACTTTCGAAATTAGAAGATTCAGATATATTGGCTTTATTCGTAGCCAAGGATATCAATGGGAAGGTAATAGGGGCAGAATTAGCTTATAAGTCTAAATATTTTGAGAAAGGAATTAAAACAATAGGAGCCGTCGTAACAAAATATCAGGGCCAGGATATAGGTATAATGTTTAAGAATGCGTTACTAAAGTGGCTGGTAGAAAATGCAGGTTGGGCGTTTTTTACAACAATAGATAACGATAATAGAGCAAGCTCGGAAAGTTTGAAAAAATCATGCAAAGAGTTGGGTTTGCTTATACAGTCTATCCCGAGCGAAGAAATCGATGCGATTATCTATATAGTAAGCTCAGAGTATAAAGCAATACAACCTATTCTTGAATCTATTATTCTTAAAAGGGGACAGCAATTAGCTGTGGCTGAAAAATTTATAGAAGCAGCAAAAAGAGAAGGTAACCGTACGTTTCAATTCAAGACAATTGATTTTTTGGATATAGAACTAAACTACAGTGAATATGACAAAGTGGAAAAATACTTGGCTAAGCAGATAGAAGAAAGCCTGCCACATGCCAATGGAATAATCTTAAAAAATGTCCAATTTAGTGAATTTTCTAAGTACGATAGCAATAATATATTACTAAAGCTTATGGAAGTGATACGTAAAAAGCTATTTCCGATTAGTCCTGAATTGAAGGAAGCATTAAAAGAGGCTGTTAAGAATGGGGTTATTTATGGTAACGGCAATAAGCCCAACAATATAGTAGTCGTACGTTGGTGGTTTGAAGGAGAAAGGTTTGTAGTGGACATAATCGATCAGGGTAGGGAAGCAATAAATTTTTACAAATTTAAAAAACTTCCCAGAGGACTTCCTCTGTCCCTACAGAGAGAAAGAGGGTATTCAGACTGGATAAGTAAATTTATTGCCTCTCCGCCTAATAGCAAAGGAGAATATAATTTTCCACTTAGGTTCGATCCTAATGGGGAGCAACTTGGCCAAATAGTTCGATTAGAATACACACCTCGTAACTCTCAAGCGAAAAAAATAACTTCATTACGAAAAATTAAGAAAAATATAGATGGGCAGATTTAAAGGTCTGTCCTCGAATCACGCTTCAAAGTGTCCCCGGGACAGCTTGAAGCTTAGAGCTGGGACACTTTGATAGGGGAGAGCCAAAACGGTACAAGATCAAGGTTTAGGCGGAGAGGGTAAGCGAGGGCAGAGGCTGTTAAAAGAGTAGTTTGAAGAGGGGTTGGCGAGGAAGTGAAGTTTTTCTTGCTTAAATGATATTAAATTGGTATAATATTTTCGCTAATCACAATGGGGTGACGAGTGATAAAGATGTCTACATTTTTACAATATAAAGCAATCTTGGTATAAACCGGGGTTGCTTTTTGTGTTTTAGGAGACTATGTTTTTCCTATTAAAACGTGATTCAGGGCGACAAGGAGGAGAAATGTTGATACGTTTTATTACTGCTTTAAGCATGATAGTTGTTCTTAATGGTTGCGCCTCAGCAAGTTACCATAAAGGAGAGGTGCGTAACGACATTGGGGATAGGATAACCGTGGGCAAGGTGCAGCGTGAAATTTTAATTGGTATGAGCTCAGCGAAAGTTATAGAAATATTAGGCTCACCTAACGTTGTTAGCACTGATGAAGAGCGACGAGAAGTTTGGGTCTATGACAAAATAGCCACTGATGTAGTTTATTCAGAGAGTAGATCTGGCTTGAAGTTCTTAACACCTGGAACCTCAGGCGCAGTGTCAAAAACACAGAGAACATTAACCGTTGTTATTAAATTTGACACGGAGAGCAAAGTCAGAGATTTTGCATATCACACTTCCAGTTTTTAAAGTTAGGAGCTATATATGTTGCAATTCTTCAAACACTCACTAGTTATACTATTGGCCATTTCATTAGCTGGCTGTGCTACGACCTACCCTAAAGATTTCTTAAAACCATCCGAAGCTTATCTCCAAAATAGGCAGCTTCAAATGAAGCAGTATGATACTCAAGATGAAAAGCTGATTATCGCGTCTTGTGCGGGTGTTTTACAAGATCTAGGATTCACCTTAGATGACAGTGAATCAGAGTTGGGGTTAGTGGTGGGTTCTAAGGATCGCGATGCGACTGATGCAGGGCAAGTTACACTAGCTACAATGTCTGTTATATTAAGTGCTCTTGGAGGGGTAAGGTCAAACGCATTAGAGATGATAGATAAAACACAAAAAATACGCGCATCTATTGTAAGTAAACCTAGCTTGGAAGGAAGCAAGATAGTTGTCAGAGTTACATTTCAAAGAATTGTTTGGAATGCCAGAGGGGATGTTTCGAGGATGGAGACCTTAAAAGATCAAAGTTTGTATAGCGGTTTTTTTGAACGGTTATCGAAATCTGTATTTTTGGAGGCACACAGCATATGAAACCTTTAGCCCGTAGAAATGTAGTTTTATCTGTAATTATTTTGACCAGTGTTACTTTGTTTGGATGTGTTTCGTCAAGACAACAGTTGCTTGCAACAAACGAAAGTCAGGTTCAGTTGAGAAGTATGCAAACCAGAGCTTTTGATACGACAGATAAGCAAAAGATGCTTCGTACAATAATTAGCACTTTACAAGACCTAGACTTTGTAATTGATAGAGCCGATTTGACGATTGGATCTGTAACGGGTTCAAAGTTTACCGCAAATACCCTGTTAAAACTCTCTGTTACGGCAAGACCACGGGGAGAAACTCAATTACTAGTTAGAGCTAATGCACAGTATGGCTTAAAGGCCATAGAAGACCCAGAGCCTTACCAAGATTTCTTTAATGCTTTAGAGAAAGCAATATTTTTAACAGCGCATCAAGTTGACTAAATTGTTTATTGCTGGACACTAAGAAGTTTTAAATATTCGCGACATAAAGCAATCTTGGCATAAACCGAGGTTGCTTTTTGTGGTTTAAGAGACAGACTGAAGCTTAGAGCTGGGACACTTTGATAGGGGAGAGCCAAAACGGTACAAGAGAACAACAATGTGGAGACTTATGTTTGAAAAATTAAAAAATATCTTTTGGTTTATTTTTGCTTGGGGCTTAGGTAGTTTGTTCATACTGGGTGGCATAAGCAATTTCTTTGACCCAATGTATGAAAGCAGAAAACCTATGTTTGGCATTGATTACAATATTTTTATTGGTATTGGTGGTGTTGCTATAGGTGTCTTAATTATACGTGCATGGTTTAAAATGTATATTAATAAAAAACATTAAGAGAGAACGTGTCAAAAAGGGGCGGGTTACCGATTGAGCGCTGAGGCGACTCTAAGCACTGTATACTAATGAAAAACATACTATTTATTCTCGGAGCGGGCGCTAGTAAACCTTTTGGATTTCCTTTAGGTAGCGAACTAATCATGAACATGATTAAAGGTATTGAGGAAAATTCTTATAGGGATATTTATGAAACATTCCGTAGTTATCACTGCGAAGAAAAAATACATTACGATTTTCTTCAATATCCATATAAAGCGTTATTTTCAGAATTACAATGTCGCAGAGCTAGGCAATTGGTGAACCAGTATGTTGAAAAACATGGGGAACAAATAAATAATTTAGATTACCATATTGCATTTGCTGACCTACTAAATTCTAAGACACATCGCTCAATAGATTATGTTCTAAACGAAAATCCAAGTTATACTTTTATTGGTAGAATGTATATCGCGTTAGAAATTTTACGATTATATGTATGGCCACAGAAAACCGAGTTTGACAATATATTCGCAAATAATATGATTGTGCCTGATTGCAAGAGATACCAGAAATTATCTCCTTGCTATGAAGAGAATTGGTATATTTACTTGGCTGAATTTATAAAGAACATGGGGCAAAATGTGGATGCATTAAACACTATATATGATAAAAACCCTATTAAATTTATAACATTTAATTATGACATGAGCTTAGAACTCTATTTAGAGCATTGTTTTCTTGGTGAAATATATTCTAAATTTGATGTTGGTCGCATAACATCAAATATTTTTCATGTATATGGTAAAGCTGATATAAGCTCGCATAAAAACACTTATCCAAGCAATGATACCAACTATTTGAAGTTAGTTTTTGAACAGGCCGAGAAGATATCGCTCCTACGAACAAGTGAGCAAACCATAGATGTGTCTATACAGGATAATGTTCGTAAGTGTGTGACTGAAGCTGATGTTATTTGCGTTTTGGGCTTTGCTTTTGATGAAATGAATAGAGAAGCTATAGGCTTGGACATTGCGATGGGAAATCCTGACAAGAAAACATATGTGCTTAATTATGATAATAACGAATATATTACCTGGGTAATTGAGAATCTCAATGAACATAAGAATATCAATGTTAAGGCAAATGGCATTAAAAATGCGTTTGTATCAGGGTTTATATCACCACGCATAGCGCTATAGCAGGAGAGAGGTTAATAGGGGCAGGTTCGCGATTGAGCGGGTAGGTGAGTGTTCTTGTGCCGTATTGGGAACTCCTAACCAATCTGTCCCCGAATCACGCTTCAAAGTGTCCCCGGGACAGATTGAAGCTTAGAGCTGGGACACTTTGATAGGGGAGAGCCAATACGGTACAAGAAATACCATTAACTCTATATACCAACATGCCTGACAGTCATGTTTTCATGACTGTCAGGCATGTTCCCGACGAGGACTCCATCTCCCTTTCAGGGAGAGGGTAAGGGTGAGGGGAACGATATCATCCCGATAGCCATACAATCCCCCGGATCAACAGCATAATTACAATCAAAACAATACCCACCAGCAACCGCTCATAATAAAACCTGAAATATGGATGCATTGATTCTCCTTGATTTTAGACGACATCTGAGTTAAAATGTTCTTAGATTAGTATCCTTAATGAGTTATTACTATAATAATACCACAGAAGTAATATAAAGTCAAGGAGAAAAATGTTATCTAAAAGATTAAAGGAACTACGCAAAGAGAAGGGCTGGTCTCAGCAGAAGCTAGCAGAAAAGACAGGGCTATCGTTTAATGCCATTACTAAGATTGAGCAGGGCTTAGCAAAACACCCTACACTGAAGACATTAGTGAAAATTGCTGATGTTTTTAGGATTAGTTTAGATGAGTTAGTGGGAAGAAAGCGGTAGGGGACAGATTGAAGCTTAGAGCTGGGACACTTTGATAGGGGAGAGCCAAAACGGTACAAGAAATAGCTATAAAAAAGGAGGAAAAATGGCTTCGATAATTGATAAATTATTTTCACTCAAAAGCGATATACAGTTGAAGGCTTTAGCAATAGCGATTTTTGGAAGCATCGCTATTATTATGTGTCTACCTCTTATACAATATCGGGGAGCAATGATGGGATCTCAACAGGTAGCGATAATTACATTAGCCATTTTTGGGATAATAATTGTTATTCTTTCTGATCGCATTACTTCCCTTAATATCTCAAAAGATAAATTAAATATTACTTTAGCCGAATTAAAGAAAAACGTTAAAGAAACAATTGATTTTGTACGATCCGATTTAAAAGAAGTTTCATCTTCTTCAAGCTCATCCGCTTCATCATCATCGTCTTCCGAAGATATTAGTAATATCCAAAAGAAACTTTCCGAAGTTGAATCCCTCATGGATACAAAAGCCGAAAAGGAATCAGCTCAAGAGCTTTTTCAAGATGCAACAAATATAGGGCAGGCTATGGGAATGCTACAGGAAATTATGAAAAGCTATAAGGAAATTTGCAAAAAATAAAACAATTTCTTGATATACATTAGGAGATAGCAGGGGAGAGGTTTCCGATTGAGGAGGCATCAAAGTTCTGGGGGCACGACACTTAATTAGTTAATTATTTGAGGGGAAAGCGTATAATTAAGTATTGTGTCCGCAGAATTACGGAATTACGAGGTATAATAAGGGAAAAGTTGATAGGAGGTAGATTCCGATGAATATTGGATTAGAAACAGAGAAAAAAGAGAAGGAAACGGCAAAAAAAGAAAAAAATCCTACCTTCTTATCTGATGCACCGTTAGCCATTGACCAAGAAAAGGACTTTGCTTTTGGTCACAAGAGCATTGCGGAGAGCCTAGCCTATGTCGTTCGGACTTGTCCAAAACCCTTTACCATTGGATTGTTTGGCAAGTGGGGCACGGGAAAAACAACAATTATTCATTGGCTCATCCACCAATTGGCAAAAAATAATATTTTGATTGCAAACATTGATGCTTGGAAGTACGAAGAAGATTCATTGCGAAGACAATTTCTTATCACTTTGGATGAGGAGTTGGGGTTAGGTCGAAATTACAAGAAAGTTCTCAACCAGTCACTTTCGGAGATTGATCCAACAAAAGGTAAATTCAAGTTTGACAAGAGTATGTTCCTCAACCGTGTTGGCGTTGCTACGTTTGCCATCGCTCTTGCTGCGCTTGTCCTTAGAATTATTGCCGCTCACCCTAATGTTTTAATACCGATGAGTTTTTCAGTCAGCTTTGATCTTATTTTTAATTTAGGGGTTGCTGGCTACCTAATTCAGCTAGCACTTAGCTTCTTCCAACGAGTCAGCATCACTATTACTGAGCCGAGGACAGACTCTGCAGAAGGGTTTGAGCGAATATTTGTAGAGGAAGTATTGGGCGATAAAAAAGTTAGGGGCAAGACATTGCTAATAGTTGTGGATAATTTGGATCGTTGTAGCGATAAAAAGGCAGTCGAAATGCTTAGTACCATTAAGACTTTTCTAGTTAAAGAGAGGGAAAAGGCGAGTTGCGTGTTTCTAATAACTTGTGATGATGAGGCAATCAAGAAGCATATTAGGAATATTTATTCTGATGATGAAAAAGGGAATTTATACGATGCCAACGAATTCATCAGGAAGTTTTTTAACACGTTTATCCGAATCCCACCTTTCATAGACACAGAACTCCAGTCTTATACGCAATTACTTTTAGGAGAGACTAATGTCGCAGAGCTATTACCGAGTGAAGTAGCCCATGTTATCGTAAGCGCTTTTCGGGAGAACCCAAGACAGATTAAGCAGTTCATTAACGTCCTTCTGGCATACTTTCTTTTGGCTAAACAGCGCGAAGATGAAATCCCACCGTTGATTCCAAAAGGAGCTGTAACAGGGCATGTAGCCTTTCTGGCAAAGATTCTCGCTATTCAAATACGCTTCTCAAAGATATATGACACAATATTGGAGAACTATTTGACATTCGAAGATGCGGAGAAAATAAATCCGAACGATAAGGACTATCAGAATTTTATTCGGTCAACAAAGCCTGTCCCTAATGTTGATATTCGACCTTTCTTGTATCTTAAGATGTCTGAGCAAGAGATGGCTATTCCTGGTTACAATGAATTAAGAGCAGGACTTGAAGAGAACAATGTTGAGGTTATCCAGAAGAAATTTGAAACAATTAAGAAGAAACCGGAACAGGTTGCGTCCCTTCAACAGTTGTTGCCTGATATGCTCCAAAAGTATAAGAATAAAAGAATCTCATTGCTC
Organism: Candidatus Gorgyraea atricola; assembly: GCA_030765235.1. Classification (NCBI taxonomy): domain Bacteria; kingdom Pseudomonadati; phylum Candidatus Omnitrophota; genus Candidatus Gorgyraea; species Candidatus Gorgyraea atricola. The sequence goes on from JAVCCW010000010.1 coordinate 8,299, forward strand.
AACATTGTATCAGGCTCCTTGGAAGCACTGCATAAGGTGAATTTATCTTTGCAGGGAACTTATTATAACAAGGTTGCTGATCTGCTAGCAGATACTGGCGAGCTAAAAGACGACCTTGCGCAATTCGACCCCAACTTGATATTTAATGAAGTCCTGTTAAAATGTCCTACTTTGTACAGGGCATCTATAATCAAGAAATATTGCGCTCTCTTTACAACGAAACCGAAGGACGAGAAAAGTCGCCTTGCTCCTGAATTCATTGTTGGTCTATTTAAGCAGTTTTTGAAGCACGAAGCTCTAATGAAAGGTAAGATTGGTTTACTTAAGGCGTCGATATCTGAACAGTATTTTTCCGATGTTGACTTGCTTGCATTATTAGTGAACGACAAAGAGAAACTCAAAAAGTATCTCTCAGAAGAGGCTGTTACAAAATATATAGAAACTTTTTCAGATGCCGATGTTGACAATCCCAAGCTATTGGATGAGAAGACGAAGGTTTTGAGTGGGTTTCAGCCTATTTCATCAATAGCGATTGGTAAGAAAATCTTACAACAATACACCTCTCTTCTAGATAGTGAGCAGCAGAAGCCAGCGAGGGAACAAAGGAAAACTCTTCTCGCTACCATGATGGCTGTGTTGCGAATATACAAATCTGTTATAGAAGATCCTTCAAATAAACCGGAACTGTTGGCTCTTTCGTCAAAGATTCTTAAGGGAACGGCTGCCTTAAGTAGTAATTGGAAACAGAAGCAATACTATATTCCAGTATGTCTTTTACTGGCCGAGATAGAAGAATCCAATAGGGCAAATCTCAATTCACAGACGCAGACGTTTTTTGCAAACGCTGATCTTGAAAGCATGAAAGGGGTTTTAGGTTCTTTGCCTATCAAGGAAAGAGAAAAAGCAATTGAACTGTCTAATTCGCAATTCAATCAGCGTGTCCAACAGGATCAGAATATCCTTACCTATATGTATGACATAGCCTCAACAGAAACTCGTACGCAGTGGCTCGTGAATATTATTAACTCTGCGCATTATACACAGATATTGGTATTTCTGGAAGCACGGAAATATAAAATTGATGACAGCAGGAGGGTATTGGAGTCTCTTCTGAATCGAGCACAAGGACTTAACCCCCCAGAGAAAAATAAGATGTACGTCGCTACTAATGAAATAACTTGGAAAAAAGACTGTACTGAGCTAAAAAATATATACGCAGATCAAATAAAGCATTTGTTGGTACAAGCAAGTGCGGTGCACCAAGCAACAGGAGAAGATGCGTTAAAAGGTGCCAAAATGTTGACAGATCCCCAGAGGCGGGACATCGTGCGTTCTACTATCGAATGGCTGGATACGTTAAATGCAGAAAATTCGTTACAGCAGGCTGCCATCAGGAGCATTTTGGCAAATTGGGATTCTATAGAGAAGCAGGAAGGCATTAAAAGTAAATTTATCGAGTTCTTATTCTATAAACTGATTATCAATAACAATAACGTAGAAGCGATAAAGTTCGGTTTTGAAGGGTTGAAAAAAATCAAACCGCCTATCAATCCGAAAGACTATAAGTCCCATTTTGAGGATATAAAATCAAGGATAGCACGCGAGCTTGAGGGAAATACGCAAATCAAAGAAATCCTTGAAAATGGCCTGAAAGAGCTGACTACATCTTCGAAGTAGAAAAGCGTAAATACTAGCAGTCGTCCTGTTTTGGTACAGCCTATAGCAGTGGGAGAGGTTGATAAGGGGCAGGTTCCCTATTAGCTCCAGAATCGTCCCTAAGGTATAATAAAAGGAGGGGGGTATCATGGCAAAAAAGAAAGTATTTGTGAGTTTTGATTATGATCACGATAAACGATATAAGTATTTACTTGAAGCGTGGGATGCAAATCCAGATTTTGATTTTGTTTTTGACGACAAAACCCCGGAAGGAATCAACACTAATAATATTGACCGAATTAAAACAGGGCTTACTTTAAAAATCAAAGAAGCTACGCATACTTTATTTATTGTTGGCGAATATGCAAATCAAGTACATAAAGACCGTGAACTTATCGGCTTTAAAAATTGGATGAACTTTGAAGCACATCAAAGCATAGAAGAGGGCAACAAACTAGCAGTAGTAAAATTAGATGGATCATATGAAGTTCCAGAAGAGCTAATAGGAAGTGGTTACTGGTGGATAGCTGGATTCAAAGAAGAAAATGTTATAGAGGTCTTAGGCAAAGCGTTATCTAAAAGACTATTATGAGTTCAGAAGATACAAAATTACAAATACTAGCTGAGCATTATAACAGCACATATGATACTTTAGTTGTTAAGATAAAAGAAAGAGATAAATTTTTTCTTTTAGTTCTTGTTATTTTAATCGTTAAACTCTTTCGGATTTACACCCCAGAAGAAGCTATACTTGTTCTAACCCAATTGATTTCATCTCGCCTTGGAGTAACAGCCCCCTTAAATTTTTCATTTATTGAAAGTGTTATTTGGTTTTGTCTTCTAGCTGCTGTTCTAAGATATTTTCAGTCAGTGGTATACCTTGAGCGACAATATGATTATACTCATAAATTAGAAAGTCAACTCAGCGCACACTTTGAAAATTCTGCTTTTGTACGCGAAAGTTCAGCTTATTTAAAAAACTTTCCACTTTTTTTAAATTGGGCTTCATTTTTATACACAGTTTTTTTTCCTATTCTACTAATGGTTATTATTGGCTGTAAAGTTACGTATGATTTTCGTTTGATGGGTTTTAAATCTTTACTATCTTGGTTTAATGGACTTGTCTTTCTGGCAATTATGACATCAACTGTTTTATATCTGATCGTAATCCACTCTAGGAAGCAAGGAAAGAAAGCGGGCAGCTTAAAAAGCATGTTTTGCGCTTCTTACAGGATAAAGAGATAAAAAAGCTCTATCATAGAGTAGAGAAAGATAGTAAGAATTTTGGAAGGATTTTTGTGTATTTTAGGTTTTGAAGATGGGACACTTTTCCGATTAGCTGAAGAACCGGTCCTGAAAATATAAAGCATACTTTTTTAGTAACTATTTAATAAGAGAGACTATCATGACGTATATCGTAGGCATTCGAAAACCTGAACACAATTTCCTTACTATTATTAGTGACCTAATGGTAACAAAAAAAATTCCTGATGGCAAAATTCAAAAAGAAAATAATGCCTTAAAAACGGGCTATTTATTCGATGGTTGTATATATGGTCTTTCAGGAGACGCTACTGCAGGACATAAATTTCTAGGTTCTTTCAAGAAAAGCATAGACTGTAAAAACTCAGTAAAAAACAATGTTGAAAAATTATCTAACTTTATAAAATCGTCAAAGTGGAATTCAGGTTCAGGTTTCAAAGTATTGTTTGGAATTAGAAATCCGAATCCTGAATTTTTCCTTTTAGATTCACACACACGAGAGTTTAAATTGTTAGACGAATGTTTATATACAATGGGAAGCGGCCAAATGCTTCTTGACAAGATAGTATCACAAGCATATAACTATTCAAATTCCTTCATAATGGAAAAACTAAAGCAAAAGAAAGCTCCTATAGTTTATTATCCTTGCTTCATATGTCTTTGGCTTTCTGAATTAGTTTTAGGCTTTGAGGAAAAGCAGTTAAGCGAGATAGGAGTTGGAGGAATTTTCCATTATGTTTATCAAGCCGATAAAAAGGAATGTAGTCCAATGCCCATAGTATTTGTTTTATCTAAGCTTGAAAATAATAAGCTCGTTCAAAAAAGTTACAGGGTATGCTTAATAAATGGTTACTTAATCATAGAGAATTTGTCCGATGGTTCAGTTTCAGTATTTACATCAGAAGTCGAAAGGCAAGATTTAGCAGAAAAAGGCTTACTAGATTCGGATGACATTCTCCAAGAAGCGAGGAAGAGATCTAGAAATCTCCCGATTTACTACTTTTGTGGTTTTGCAACTCATGACCCTAGTTATCGCGGGTTCTATTCTGCACATTTTTCATGCAACGAAATAAAAGTAATAGACTGGGAAGGCAATGTTAGGTCGGATTTTCAAGATAAGGTTGACAAAAATCTTAGAATTTCACAAGAATTAAACAAATGAGTGGCTAGGCGTCTCCAAGTATTAAAAATGAATAAATCAAAAACACCGCCTCCTGAATGGGGCAATGATAAGATTACTGAGTTTTTTGAAACAGCAAGAGAGAATAGCTTTGCTACTTTTGTCAAAGATAAGCCTTTCTTTAAGTGTCTAGTAGATATAGAAAATCTTTTTCGCTCAGCCATTGATTCCATGGGAAACAGCGAACACTGGTTTCCATTGTTTTTCTTTCTGAAAGCTCATTCAGCTTTTTTGGCTGCACTTCGTTTAGTCTTCGCTACGCAAATTCCAGAAGCTTTCATGGTTTTACGAGGAGTGATAGAAAATTCCCTATATGGATTTTACATTTACAAAAATCCTAAATTAGCTCCCGTATGGCTTAGTAGGCACCGAGACAAAAAAAGCATGAAAGCAGTTAAAGAGAAATTCAAAGCAGGCTTTATGCTACAAACACTTAAAACAACAGACCCAGCCTTAGAAAAAGCGGCTAGGGAGCTATATGATAGAACGATTGATTATGGTGCCCATCCAAATGAACGTTCTTTGAGTTTGGCATTAAAACGCACAGATGTAAAAAATGGTTTTAGATTTGATCTAAGATATCTAACTGATGATGCACTTGCTATTGAATTCTGTTTAAAATGTACTGCTCAAATAGGGGTATTATCTTTAAAAATTCTACAATTGATTACTCCTGAAAGATTTAAAATAGCAGAGCTTGATACAAGGTTAGAAAAGATATCAAAGGCAAAGATTTTTAGTAATCTTAGTAAATCTTATACTCATTTGTAATTGCAGTCCTACCTAAAGATACCATAAAAAACTCAAAAAATTATGGCCACAACAACAGAGGTTTATATCGACCCCTAGAAACCAGGGGTCAATTTGGTTTATAGGGAGTTAAAATATAACCGCTTATAGATCCCCGCTTTCGCGAGAATGACAAAGTCAGGGGAGAGGTATATATAGGTATATCCAAGGGTGATCGGGGCTATAATAGGCTGTAATGAGGGTTAATTCTGTTATTAAACGTAGGTTAGGTATATAGATTCCAGCTTTCGCTGGAATGACAGGCCGGATAGGCTGTAAGGCTTACCAAATAAACTTTTAATCAAAAACAACCAGAAAAATAGTTATTAACACACTTTTAACATAACGCTGTAAGTCGTTTAGCCATAATTACTTATAGTGTTTTTCTCTCTATAGCCTAGTTAACATAAGATACATTATAGGCGGATAGGGTTAATCATGAAGGAGTCTGGTTTATATGGCTATTCGCGCTCAGCCTGTCCGCTTATGTCATTGCGAGCGAACGCAGCAAGCGAAGCAATCTCTTCTACCTCTTTATAAACCCCATCGACCCCTGGTTTTTAGGGGTCGATATAAACCTACCTTGTAGAATGGAATCCTATCGGACCTTTTGGCTTTGGCGGTGGCTCAGGTGGGGTCTCTGTGAGCTGCTTAATAATCTCGAATATCTTTATTATTAACTTACTATGTTTTCCGACTTCCTGCTCAAGCTCCTTTAGTTTTATAGCAAGTTCTTTATGCGTCGCAAGAACCTGTTTTAGTCTTACAAATGCCCTCATAATAGCAATATTGACATGGATAGAGCGTTCGCTATTTAGCACACTTGATAACATGGCTACACCTTGCTCAGTAAAGGCATACGGTCTATGGCCTCCAAGATGCTTATGTGATGGTATCGCATTTTGCGATACCATGAAGTTAATCTCTGCTTCATTAAGCCGAAACATAAAATCATCAGGGAAACGTCTTATATTGCGCTTTACTTGTTCTCTAAGCCTAATGGCCTTTACTCCATAAAGCTCAGCCAAATCCCTATCCAGCATAACTTTCTGTCCCCGAATCACAAATATCCTACGTTCGATCCTCTCCTGCGGAACGAGTTCTTTCATTACATACCTCCCTCCTGTCTAAGGTCGCAAAATGCGACCTTAGAAGCTATGTAGTCGCAGATTGTAACCACCCATATATTAGACACATCTGGAGGGTGATTTTCTTTCAATTATTTTTATTTTTTTGCTTGATTGTATATTTAGATAGGAATACTGCTATGTCTTACATAAGCGCACTGGGTGCGGCCCCACCAGGTCTTGTGGAGCATGTTGCGGATTGGGACACATAATACTGGTTCACCTTTTATGGTTTTTTGTAGGCCAAAGCGATTATCATAGGTATCGCAGAAATACCTGCCATCCTGGCCCTTTTTCAGGTGCTCACAGGGGTCTCCCTCCAGAACTCCACAACAAGCCCCACACCTCTTGCACAAAGCCTCTTGTTCCAGGTATTTCTGATTCTGTATTTGATTGTATCGCTTTTCATCCATCATGATCCCAGTAACCGATAATATTCTGCTATGGTTTTCAAGGAATTGATCACCAAGATACCTAAAAAATAAGTTACAATAACGACAATAATAGTTATAACTATCTTTTTATTCCTGCTGTAATCAGGAGTAAGCCAGACCAGTGGCAAGGCAAACGGCCCTACAAATACAAAAGCAGCTACTATAGACCCTGTCTTAAGATACCATTTGCTCTGCTGTTTTTTATCTGCGCCTGCATCCTGCATAAGAGAATTTAAAAAGAATACGTTAATGACGTTAGAACCCTGAGGTCGTTTTTCTTTGTGTCTCCTGCTGGCTTAGAGTCATAATCATCTATCACACTTACGTTCAAAGCTAGCTTATCGCTAACAGGATTGGTAAATACTGTCTCTGAATGAAGCCTATAATCGCTAAAGTCATCTATGACAGGATAAAAAAAGACATCCTGGCTTATTTTTGCATTCTCAAAAAGAGTTTTCTCTAAAAACCCCCTTGATATAAACACCGTTTCTTTGGTCTCTTCTGTGGCATCCCTATATTCCGTATGCTCATAGCCCCCTGCGGCCTCCATCATAAGCTTCATAGAGTCTGTGTCATGAAACCAGTACCCCAGACCAGTGTTAGGCAGCAACCTGTAGTCGATATTGGCAAACCTGTCATGATCTGCCTCCAGCTTATAAAAATGGTACCATTTCTTTTTTTGGCCAAAACTAAAGGCATATCTGCCAGAACCATTCCACTTCTGGGCATCCATTTTCTTATCTGAAGATGAATAATAGATATCGCCTTTAAGCGTTATTTCGTCAACATGCACTCTGTTTCTGCTGACAAAAAGGCTAGCGTTTAACTCGCTCGAATCAGTATTCCCGCTGGACTTATTGTATCCCACAGAAACGTTTCTCTTCCATGTAGCTTCCGGAGCGGCTTCCTCGGCCAATACCCCAGGCGCTTCTTCAGTCATACAAAAAAATAAAGCTATAAACAATAGGACTTTCTTGGTGTAACGCATAAAAATTTTCTCCCTTCATGATCTGCTCCTGATAATGCCAAACCCGGCTCCTTTTCTTCTGCTAATATCCGAGACGTCAAAGGCATTGTCTTTAAATTTTTCTTCCAGCTCATTCCATAACCTTTTCATATCATCGCATTGCCTGATATCATCCAGGATCACATAGCTGGGGCTCAGCTTGTCGGTATAAATATTTATATTCTCTTTTGTATGCTCATATTCATGCAGTGAATCGATATAAAGAAGATCTATGTCTCTGTCAAAGGACGAGGTGATCTTTTTCACGACTTCTTCATCCAGTGAATCACCCTGTATCCTACTTATATGAGGGTATTTTTTAAACCCTTCTTTATTTTTACTGGCGATATCCACTGTTACTAATTGGCTATGCGCAATACCATCTTCATGCAATCCTTTACTAATAGACATGATAGAACCGCCGTAATTTGTCCCTATTTCAAGAATATGCGTAAGTCTCTGTGTCATGACAAATCCTGAGAGAAAAAAATAGTAGTTGGTGGGGCGATTAAGAAAAAAACTTGATCCCGTGGTTTCGCCATAAACGCAATCGGACAGATCTATCTGCTTCCCTGCTTCCATTGCCTGCTCACAGATTTCCTTTAAAGATTGACCATAAGGCTTCATAAGCTTATCTCTACTATCTTCTTATTAGTAGTCTCTCCTGATACGATCTTGATGTCTCGTTTCTTCACGCTGAACTTTTTTGCAAGAAGCTCTATTATTCTCTTGTTGGCCTTGCCTTTTTCTGGCGGGCTTAAAACCTTTATCCTGTAGCTATTTTCAGAGAGTTTCTGGACTTCCTCTTTTTTAGCCCTTGTTATGACCTTAAGTCCTATCCTCATCTATTACCTGACTATTATCGATGCCTGTGAATCAAAAGGATTGGTTCTGACTACCAGCGAAAACAAATACGGGTAATTCTTCTTCAAGTGACCTATGTAAGCCAGCCACTCCGCTATAAGACGTAAATACACCCTTTCCATATCACCCTTGAGATGTTCGTAATCTGAGTCAGGCAATTCCGTAAGCTCTGCTCTGTGACCCAATTCCTCTGCAAGATGAAACACTGCCCACAGCAAATCCGTAAAACTGTCATGTTCTAAAAGATTTGGATTCTCAAGAAGATTTAAAAGAAACTGCCTCTTTCTTGCCAGAAAATTCTTCAATTCTTCAAGGTGTTTGTCACTCACGTCAATCTTTGGGGTATACTCAATGAATTCCTTTCTAACCTTTAGAAAGTCCTTCTCTGTCCAGTCGCTCCTAACTATAAGTCTCCCCTTTACCCTGCCAGCTTCAAGATCCAGGTCAGAAAATACTTTTAAAAGCTCTGCCCCTACCTCGCTAAAAAATGCGCCTATCACCATATTAAGCTTATTAAGCATAGATCTTTTTTCCCTGAAATGTAAAAGCTGATGCAAAACCAGCGTTACCATAAGTACTTCGATAAAAACAAACGCCACATCGCCTATCAAATATATAAAAATATGGTGTGCGTCTCTGAAGATCAAAAAATGCCCATAATAAACAACAGCTGACAGCACTATCAGCAATGTCCCGAAAATTACCTGCCACTTTGGAATCCCTTTCATTGCCCTATAGCTCCCTTCTATTCGCCTATAATCTTTACAAGGACCCTTTTGTTGCGCTGTCCGTCGAATTCTCCGTAAAAGATCTGCTCCCATGGCCCAAAGTCAAGCCCTCCATCTGTAATAGCAACTACGACCTCTCTCCCCATCAATGTCCTTTTAAGATGAGCATCACCATTATCCTCACCAGTAAGATTGTGCCTGTATTTTTTGACATTGTATGGCGCGAGTTTCTCGACCCATTCCAGAAAATCCTGATGCAAGCCGCTCTCGTTATCATTAATAAAAATGCTGGATGTAATATGCATACTATTAACAAGGCACATACCTTCCTTTACCTTGCTCTTTTTTAGAGCTGCAGCCACCTGCTGTGTGATATTTACAATATCATACCGGTTCTTTGTATTAAACGTAAGGTATTCTGTATGTGCTTTCAATGTTTTAGTCTCCCTCCTATTCTTTCCTGTAGTGTTCCCATTGGGCATATCATACACCAGGCCCTGTGTTTTGTTGTCACGCCTAAAGCTATAGAGATAATGGTTGTAATAACACACATCGAGACGAAGATCGCTCCTATTGCAACTATACTTCCGCCAGAGCGGATTACGCGAAACACTACAAACGCCATAAGCAGGCTAAATACAAGCCAGCGAAACCATTTCTTCGTAAATATCTTGGGGGCAGGCTTTTTGCGACTGACTTTTGAAAGCACACTATCTAAAAAGGCACCGCGCGGACACAAATTCCAGCACCAATATCTACCTTTAAAAAAAGATAGGGTTAAAAAGAAAACCATCATTGCCAGGACTATGTAGCCCAACATGGGGTAAAATAGCCCGCCTATTACAATAACAGGCAAAAACCATATCATCACAAGCTGTGTCTTTTTCATAATATCATGTTAACACAAAAGGAAATCATCTACAAGCCTTGCTGTTTCGAGCATAGTGTTTATGCGGGTGACTTTGTTTCTTAGGGGCTTTGTTCCTTTAAAGTAGCGCGTGTACCATATGAAGAATTTCCTGAAATTCACAACACCCCTTCTTTCCCCGTAAAAATCACAGCCCAGGTCAAGATGAAGTTTCATGGTCTTTGCTATATCTTTTATCGAAGGCCTTTTTAATATCTTGCCTGTTTTCAGGAATTCTTTTATTTCTTTAAAAATCCACGGATTGCCCAGCGCGCCGCGGGCCACTGTTATGGCATCACAGCCTGTCTCGTCCAGCATCCTCTTGGCCAACTCCGCACTTAAAATATCGCCGCTCCCCACGATAGGGATATCAACAGCCTTTTTTATCATTCTTATTGCTTTATAATTTACTTTACCGCTGTAGCCCTGCTCTTTGGTCCTGCCGTGAACAAACAAGGCATGTATACCCGCATCCTGGGCATACAGGGCAATATCCCTGGCATGAGAAAAATCATTCCAGCCCAGACGAATCTTTGCTGTAACAGGGCGATCTGAATTTTTAACTATTAATTTTAATAATTTATTTAGTGTCTTAGGGGTTTTGAGTAGAGCCGCGCCTTCTCCCCTGCTGGTAATTTTTTTCTGAGGACAAGCCGCGTTAAAATCAAGGATGTCCATCTGGTAGTCTTGAAGCTTCTCAAGCGCCTTTAGAATAAACTCTTTCTTTGCTCCGAGGATCTGAACTCCTAAAGGCTTGTCTTCCTTAGAGGTCTTCATCATTTCCTGAGTTTTTCTACTTGAGTAGCTCAAGGAACGGCAGTTTATCATCTCAAGAAAACAAAATCCGCACCCGAACCCGCGATTGAGCATCCTGAACGGCAAAGAGCTTATCCCTGCCATGGGAGAAAGGAATACTTTATCTGTTAAGAGAGGCATTAAGAGCTCTGAATGTCACATCATTATCCGTAGTTGCCAGGACTATTTTGGCTGGACATCCGCTTGAACAAGTCGTGCAATAAAAATAATTTATATTGATCCCATTATTGGCAAGTATTACAGAAACATTCTTTAATGACCCGGGTTTGTTTTCAAGTTCTATAACAATAACGTCTCTTTCTTCAATATACTCATACTCATTATTAACTAATTCCGCGATTGCTTCCTGATTATTATCAGTTATAAATGTAAGATTGCCCTGCCTGCCAGTTTGATTCGAATACCCGACTATAGTCTCTACATTTATGCCATGATTCACTAAGAACGACATCATCCGCGACAGCGCCCCGACTTCATTTTTAGTTAATACGCTGATTTCTTTTGCCTTTACCAGATTCTTGATCACGTAAGCCCCCTTTCGCTATTCATGCCTTATATTTTACCTCTAAATCACAAAATATCAAGGCACAAATGATGTTGACTGATCTGATTCATTGTGGTTTAATATATAAAAAAAAGGGGGTTCTAATGGGATTAGAAGTAAAGATCACTAAGAAAAAGGATTACGTTTATTCAGTTGAGCTGAAAGGGCCCATTGACAGTAAGACCTATCAGGAGTTGGAACAGGAATTAAACGAGATCACTAATGAAAGCACAAAGGCAGTGATCCTGGACATGAGTGGGGTTGACTATGTGAGCAGTATGGGCGTAAAGGTGGTAATTACAGCAAAGAAGTCTTTGGAAAGAAAAAAGGCAAGCTTTGCCATGGTGGACTTACAGCCTCAGGTTAAAAAGGTGTTTGATATGCTGAAGATCCTGCCCATGTTTGACATATTTGATGACGCGCCTGAGGCAGATAAATATATCGACCAGATCATAAAGGATGAGATTAAAAAGCAGTCTACATGAAGGCTGCTTATTTCAATACTTTCAGAACACCTCTGGCACTTTTTGGCATAGTGCCCTTATTTTCTATTAGTATCTCTTCTGCTGACAAGCTCTTTCCGTAAAGCGTTTTATTGCCATCCAGGTGTTCCTTAATGACCGCGCCTTCTAACTTAATACCGACAAACAGCCCCCTGCTTCTGGAATAAGCAAGTATGCCGCCTTTTAGCTGCACATCTGTTGAGGCCTGAGCCTCTCTTCCCACTGGGCCAGCAGCTACTGCAGCATCTGCGCCTAATTTGAACTTTCCCTGCAGAAGTCCGTCCACGCTGCGCTTATTCATGATAAGCAGGACTATGTCTGTTGCCTGACCGCCTATCTGCCAGCCAATACTCCCTCCTGCCAGAGTAAAGATAGCAGGACTTGACCACCTGTCTTTTGAATTATTCCGCACCATGATTATGCCCTGGCCGTATTTTGCGCCTATGCCCAGACCTGCAGATACAGTATTAGGGAAAATCGCGACAGCCTGGCATTTCCCAATAAGATCTTCTGGTATATGCTGATCTGGCATACCCTGTACCTCAGATAAGACCTTGCCTGATTCTTCTACGAGCCGCGTCCATTTATTCCCTTCAGCTATTGCATGACTATAAAAAACAGTGCTTAATAAAAATATAGCGCAAACCAAAATTTTGCATAGCTTCACTTCAACACCTCCAATATCTTTTCATGAATCTTTCTGTTAGAAGCAACGATGTAGGATTTTTTTTGCGTATCAATCTCTTCTCCGTGTCTGCCTGTAACTTTACCACCAGCCTCTTCTACAATGAGTCTGCCTGCGGCAAAATCCCACGGGCTGAGTTCAAATTCCCAAAAACCAGCTGCGCGGCCGCACGCGACATTACACAGATCAAGCGCTGCAGCGCCAAATCTTCGCAGGCCCAGAATTCGCTTAAAGAAAAACTCTTTTATGTTGCCAAGGGTCTCGACCATTGACTCGGCCCTGTTATAATAGAATCCTGTAATAAGGAGGGATTTTTCAAAGCTATCTGCGGAATTGACCTTTATTGATTCCCTGTTTAAAAACGCGCCTCTCCCTTTCTCCGCATAAAATAACTCATTCCTCATCACATCATACACAACGCCCAATATTGTCTCATTGCCTTTAGTAAGCGCGATCGAAACACAGAAAATAGGCAGCCCGCATGAAAAATTATTCGTGCCATCCAGAGGATCAATGATCCACGTATATTCAGAATCTGTCCTAGCGTATTTTTCTTCTTCAGCTATAAAATTATGTTGAGGGAAATATTTTTTTATTAAAGATACTACAGCCCTCTCGCCCTCAATATCTGCCCTGGTCACGAGGTCAAACGAAGACGACTTTATCTTTATGCCCCCTTTGCAGCCAAAATACTTCTTATGGATCTTCCCGGCTTTCCTGGCTGCCTTTATGGCAAGATTAAGATGACTTATCAAATCGCCTCTATTGTCGAAGGTGGCTTTTTAGTGATATTATAAGTGACGCTTACAACACCCGGGACCTCGGCGACTATCCTATCCGCTAATTTACAGAGTGTCTCGTGAGGCAGCTTTGTGGGGGTTGCTGTTCTTGCATCAATGCTGTCCCAGCATCGCACCTCGATCTGCATGCCAAAATCCCTTTTTCCATCCCTCATACCAGTAACCCTGTCCTGATGCAAAATTCCCATATATTGGAACGCGCCTGTTGAACCTAATTCTTCTTCAACAACAGTGGTTGCCTTTCTCACTATGCTGATCTTTTCTCGGGTTACTTCGCCTATGACCCTGGCTGCTAAAGCTGGTCCTGGAAAAGGTATGCGCTTGTACGTAGACTCTGGTAACCCCAAAGCATCAGCGATCTTTCTCACGCCATCCTTGCGCAGCTGGATCAGAGGCTCGATGATCTTATATCCGAACTCCTTTTGAGGATCAATACCGATCTGCTCAAAGACATTGTGCTGCCTCTTAACACCAGCAACAGTCTCGTCAACGTCTGTCAGGATAGTACCCTGCAAAAGGTACTTAGCGCCGCTCTCTTTTACAAGCAGACCAAACACATCCTTATAAAAAGTCTGCGTAACTGCCTCCCTTTTCTCTTCAGGGTCGGTTATACCTTTTAACGCATTGAAAAATTTATCCTGCGCGTCGATTATCTCTACCTGAACCCCCAGACTTTTAAATAATGCCTTGATCTTCTGAGGCTCGCCTTCTCTCATTATTCCGTTATCTATAAAATATGTCTTAAGTCTGTCTCCCATGGCCTTATGTCCCAACATTGTAACAGCACAAGAATCCACTCCTCCTGAAAGCGCGTTGATAGCCACACCGCTACCAACAGCAGATGACAGCTCTTTTACCTTTTCCCCAATAAACCCTCCTACATCCAAATCCTTTACTGTAATTTCTTTAACAGCCATATTGCCCTCCCTTTCTTTTTTATATGATACTATTACAACGACACAAAAACAAGCTTAAAATCCCTTCTTTCATAAATGTCGTAAATAGTGTATACTGGCTCCATAAAGCTATGAAGAAATCTATTAACAACTTACTTATTGCATGTCTTTTGACTGCGCAAAGCACAGTATACGCAGAAGAAATCTCATCCAGCTTTATGCCTGAGACCGAGACCAAAGAAATTACCTATGTTGATAAAAAAAGTGGCGAGTTTCGATCGAAATTAAATGTTTCTCTTAAAAAAATCTCCAAAGATGGACGCATAATTTACCAGCTATCTTCGACTGGCAAAGGTAACCATGATAAGTATCAGGATGTAGTATGGGAAAGTACTGCGGAGATGGAAGATAGAGAAGGCCTCCTCTATCCATTATATAGCATTACCACCATAAAAGAGGCAATGGATGGCATAGACATCAAACATGAAAAGCGCTTTGATTATGACAAGCGAAAGATATTTTACTCTATATCAGATAGCAAAGGAAACATTATTAAAAAGGCTGCATTTCCCATAAAAGGACTAACTACTGAGTCTAGCACAATGACGTATGTACTAAAGGTCTTTATAGCTAATCGCAATGACAAGACATATAGAGATATTTATCTACTCTCTGATAGAGCAAAGCTTTACCGCGTGACTATTAAGCCTATGGGGAAAGAAATACTAGATCTGCCTTCAGGAAAGATAGAAGCTCTTAAACTAAGACTAGTCCCTAATCTGGGGATACTTACAGGCGTAATCGGCTCATTAATACCACCCACCTATGTCTGGTACATCGACCAACCCCCCTACAAATGGCTGCAATACCAGGGCCTAGAAACAGGCATAGGCTCAACCCACATCAGGGCATACACAAACTAAAGAACCTTCCTTCACAAACTCCAGACAGTTTCCCGATTGTTGACTCGGTAGACGTCTCGCATTTTACCCAATATTGTCAAAATATACTCTTCGCTTTGTGTATTAAACTTTTTTTCTAAACGGTCGGTTTTTAATATCAGCAATATTTTATTATCAAACCTATGCCATTCTTCAAGTGCTTGCTTTATTGTCTTTTCATAATCATCAAACAAAGTAACTACTATCTGCTCTTCATTCTCAAGCATCAACGAACTAGAAGCGATATCTATTGCAATAGGGCCGTCTTTTGCGCCTTTTACTTTAACGCAAACATGATCGGGATTGTTTCTGTCTGGAAAATACCCTAATTCTGGTTCCAAGCCAATCTCCAAGTCTTCAATTGCAGCTTTAAGCGCAAATGAAAGTACTTCACAAAAGCCAGCATCAGGCGACTTGCTTTCGCTAATATTTAATTCGATATACCTATAAAGATCGCCAGCGAGCAGTGCTGCTTTAATTCTATTTTCTCTAATTTTTGTAACTGAGTCGTAAACCTTCTTCTCGTAATCTAAAAATAGTCCCTTTATTCTTTTCATTGTTACATTACCGTCCTCAAGCGGTGCCAAAACTTCGATAAGCACATAATACAAGTTGTCTAGTTTCTTCTCACACTCCTTGTCTAAGTCATCTATAGCTTTTTCTCTTAGATCGTCTCTGTATTTTATCAATCTTGCCATATTTTTATTATTATTCCCGCTTAAATAAACCCTGAGGCATCTTTTCTCCTGCGATAAAGAAAGGTCTGGATAAGCAAGACCCCAGCAAAAAACGACCCCTATCATCGTAAATATTAATGCTATATTATAAGATTTTTTAATCTTCATGATAATCTAGGCAGAGAAAGGCCATGTTTTCATGGCCTACTCCTTATATTAATTTTAATTATACCAGATTATCGACGATTCGTCAATTTAATACTGCGTAGGTCTTTTTATGAATAAGTGGGGCGTGGGGTGTTCTGCAAATGGGAGGATCCACACCGGGCGGAGGGGCCCATTTGTAGAATACCTCGCGCCCCACAATACTAGATTAAAAGATTGCTTCTCCGCCTGCGGCGAATCGCAATGACAGGTTGGGTTTTAACCTATTGAATAGATCAAGAGGGCACCCATGGCTATGACTATGATCGCCATGATCCTTGCAGTGCTAGCTGGCTTCTGGATCCACCAGTCTAGCTTGGCCTTTATCTTGTCCGGTCCAAGGATAAAGAGATAAATGCCTTTTAAGAGAGACATGATGCCCATTACAAGTATGACGCCGGATATCCTGCACTGTGATGCAGATGATAGGAAGATAACAGCGAACAAGATATTTATAACAGCGCCTACATATAGGCGTTTTCCCTGTTTCCAGAAAGCCGCGTATGATTTTAGCGCCTTTGGATTTAGTAAAAAGATAACGCCCATTACTACGATAACTATGGCCAAGAGCCTGATGAGTATGAGCATGTCCTATGCCCTCCTTTTCTTTCTCTTTAACGCCTTTTCCATCCTGTAACGCGCTAGTTCACGCGTGCTGCCCTCTGTCAGATGGTCGCTGCACAATGCAGCAAAACCCCGCCTATTTTTGATCTTGAATACACGGATCTTCATAGAGCCCTCCTTTGTTCGCCTATAGTTTTATTATAACGCTACTAGAGTGAATTTTTCAAGGTAATTAAGGTAATGTCATCATGTTGGGGCGCGCGATGACAGAATTTAAATAATTCGTCTTTTATGTCCTTACCTTTTGAGACTATGTCCTTAACAGCTTCCATATCGAATTCCTGGCCGCGTATGTTGCGGGCCTCAGTTACACCGTCTGTAAAAACAATTATCTCATCCCCTTTTTCCAGGTCAAATACCACGTCTTTATATTCTACATCTTCCATGATGCCAAGGGGCATGTCTGTGGCAAGGTCCATATCTAAAATAGATTTAGAATTATTTTTACGGACAAGTACTGGCGAATGACCTGCTGAAGAGACCCTGACTTTTTTCTCTTCTACATCAATGATCATATAGAGACACGTCACGAACCTGCCAGCGAATCTGCCGTAGAGCTCTTTATTAAGTCTCTGTAAAACCTCGCAGCATGTAGAATATTGCCGTGAAAATAACCTGAAGACCGAGATGGTCTGCGCCATGATCAATGACGCAGGTACGCCCTTTCCAGACACGTCTCCGATAAACACGCCTAATCTTTTATCATCAAGCGCAAAGATATCATACAGATCCCCGGCCACGAACTTTGCTGGCTGCAGGAACGCAGATATTTCTATGCCATGGAATTCTTTTGTATCCTCAGGTAGGAAGCTTTTTTGTATTTCGCGGGCAATGTCTAGTTCCTTTTCCAGGAGCTCTCTTTTTTTTACCTCATCAAGGAATTTATAGACCGTAGCGCTTATATAAGCAACACCTATGATCAATATTGGCAGGAATAAATTGATCCACAAGCCTAAAAATATAAAAAGCGCTGTGGCAATAATAAAATAGACGCTGCCGAGGATTATGTTTCCTGCAAGCGCCTTTATCGCATGAAATCTCAAACAGATAATAATGCTCAGAATAAAAATTAGCAGATTGATAAGCATATTTAAAAACGCGCCCGCGTCTCTTATGAATTCCTGATTGATTATGCTGTTGAATACGCTTGCCTGTAAGCCAAGCATTGGATAGATATTCTCTAAAGGCATTGGCTTTAAGTCAGATGTACCTGCAGCAGTAAGGCCTATAAAACAGATCTTATCTCTGATAATTGAGAGATCTATCTGAGGCAACTCCCCTCGCTCTTTGTCTATGTAGGATTTGAGTATTTCAAAATATGAAAAATGCCTGAAAGATCTGCCCCATTTATCAGGATAATTGACTAAGAAAGAACCATCCGGCAACACTGGCAAAGAAGGTTCATAACCCAGCCAATCAGATGCTGCCTTAAAGGCCAGGTGAGGTAAGGGCGTGCCTTTATACTTTATAAACAGTGGGATCCTTCTTGCCTTGCCGTCGCTGTCTACGGATACGTTGATGTGGCCTGTACCAGCCGCGTTTTTCTTGAGACCTTCGCATATGTCCGCGACTATTGTCTCTGTCTCAGGAAATCCTTTGCATGCAAAAGGGAGATAGGCATTACCCGCGTTCTTTATGGCATTAGAAAATGCATCATCGTACAGCGTGGGCTCGCTAAAAAGCACGTCAAATATCACCATCTTCGCGTCATATTCTTTTAGGACATCCAGCATGCTGGCATGAAAATCGCGCGGCAATGGCCAGGCATTTAAGTTTTTCAGCGTGTCGTCGGAGATCTCAATTATCAGGATGTCCTGAGATGCCTTAAGAGGTGGTCTTAATTTAAACCTCAGGTCATAAGAGATGAGTTCGTAATTATCAAGGGATCTTGCGAAAGAAAGGATTGAAATAATGATACAGCCGAGGATAACTATCCATAATTTTATTGGGATCTTTTTTAAGAATTTCATCAGGGTGTGTTAAAAATGTGACGCTGGATCCTGGTAACCGCCGGTAATATCTGGACCGCCAGGCGCGTCTTCTCCTCCAGTACCTTCCCCTCTGGGCGCAACGGTATTAACATGATCTATGAATTTGCCCCATTCCTGGTAATTTCTGCCACCCAGGGGAATCAGTTCGCCAATAAAACCACCAAATTTTACAAAGCGGCGATATCCGCTGGGTGTATCTTCTTCACCTGTAACATCGCCCTCTTCATCAAGACTCTTGGTGTAGACAGTATCATTAAAACAATCTATAAAGGTCCTGCCCCTGCGATAATCTGTGATCCAGCCAGTACCCCTTGCACCAGCTATGGCTGTAGGCGTGCGGATCTCGAATTTCTCGGCCTTTGCCAGGCCTTCGATCAATGAAAACACCCTGCCTTCAGGAAGAAAGATCTTTCCTGGTTCCATGCTTTCTATCTTTATGTGCGAATTCTCTTTTATGGTCAATATATTTTTCTGTTCCTCATCAAATGCCAAAGTACATCCAGCATCTTTTCTTGTCTGGATCTCAGCATCTATATCCAGCAGCATGTTGAGCTTTGCTTTGCTCCAATCAGAACCAGGCCCCTCCTTAACAAGCACAGAGCCTTTTAAATCAATGATCCTTGCTGACTGCGCATAAACGCAGGCGCAAAAGAGCATCATGTGAAACAAAACAAAAAATATCCCGATCTTTTTCATGGCTTCCTCTCTGTTTTTTATCTTTTTTTCTTCTTCTTTTTTTCTTTCTTCTCTTTTCCTTTAAATAAAAGCTTCCATGGGTGCCTCTTTATGTCACTGCTGAATTCCTCGAAGTTTTTAGAAGAGGTCTCCAGATTTTTAACGATATTGGTGATAGTGTCCTGATTGCCCTCTACAGTAACATTGAGATTTGCCACTAGCATCTCTAATTGTTTTGTTATATCGCGTGACATGATCTGCGCCTCTTCCATAAGGGTATCCAGATCCATGTAGGACTTGCCGTAAAGCACAGCGTCTGGCTCTATGAAATCCTTGCCTTCAGACGAAGATATCTGGATATATTTTTCACCCATAAGGCCCAGGGTCTTTATGGCTATCTCCGGGTTTTCCCTGATCTTTGCTTTTTCTTCCAGCCAGATCTTGAGGACAAGCTGGGTCCTGTCGTTCTCGTATGAAACATTGATGTCATCCACCTTGCCCATTTCCAGGCCATTCAACATCACAGGCGCCTTTTCTTCCAGGCCAGCCACCTCGTTAAACATAACATATATATGATAGCCCGGCCTCTTGATGTTGAGTTTGCCTGTAGAATAACTAAGGTAAAAAAGTCCTGCCAGGCAAAGAATAACGAATAATCCTACCTTAAATTCATTGGTATATTTTTTCATATGTTCCCTCTTTTCTCCTCTAGAGGCCTAGCGCCTCTATTATGCCTATGTCTTCCTTGAAAAAATCTATTGGTCCTTCAGGTTTAGCGTTTATAAACTGTTGGATATAATCATTTTTGGAATTTTTTATATCTTCTGAAACGCCTACCTCTACGATGCTTCCTTTATGGATCATCGCGATCCTGTCAGCGATCTCAAAGACACTCTGCATATCATGCGTCACTACCACTGAGGTGATCGCGAGCTTCACGCTCAGGTCTTTTATGAGCTTGTCAATGACGCCTCCTACCACAGGATCCAGGCCTGAAGTGGGCTCATCGTAAAAAACTATGTCCGGGTCCAGCGCTATTGCCCTGGCAAGCCCAACACGCTTTCTCATGCCGCCTGATATCTGCGATGGATAGTACTGCTCAAAGCCTTTTAACCCCAAGAGCGAGAGCTTCATCTTTATAATGATATTTATTATCTCGTCCGCTAATTTTGTATGCTCCCTTAATGGCAGGGCAACGTTTTCCTCTACAGTCAGGGAATCCAAAAGCGCTGAATACTGGAAAAGCATACCAAAACCCTTTCTCACTTCATCCAGTTCATGCAGAGCGGCCTTAGTAATATCCTTATTTTTTATTGTGATGCTGCCCTTATCAGGCTTTATCGCGCCAGTCATAAGCCTGAGCAGTGTACTCTTTCCAGAGCCAGAACAGCCCATTATGACAAATGTCTCACCTGGGAAAATATCCAGGCTCACATTATCTATGGTCTTGCGGCCCTGAAAAGATTTTGAGACATTTCTCAGGGAGATAATAGGTTTTGTTTTAGGCTTCTCAATGTTCATATTTTAGAAAAATAAAAAATACCTGTGACTACGCAGTCTGCCAGTATGATCAGGATAAAACTCATGACCACGCTCCTGGTGGTCGCCTTCCCAACGCCTTCAGCCCCGCCTTTTGTATTTAAACCTTCGAAACATCCAATGGTCGCGATAATAACAGCAAACACAACTGACTTTACCAGCCCCGTGTAGATATCACCGAGCTCGAGATATTTAAAGGCCGTCTGCATATATAAGTCAGGGTTGATATTAAGACTCTTTGTGCCCATCAAAAAACCTCCCAGCATACCGGAAAGATTTCCTAAAATAGTAAGGGCCGGAAGCATGACCAATAACGCCAGGAACCTGGGCACAGCAAGAAAGCGTGTTGGGTTTATGGCCATGGTCTCGAGGGCTTCTATCTGCTCTGTCACCTTCATCGTGCCTAATTCCGCTGCGATAGCTGAGCCAGATCTCCCCGCGACCACGAGCGCAGTAAGTACAGGGCTAAGCTCCCTGCATAGCGCTACCGCTACTAGAGACGAGACATACAACACCGCGCCCATCTTTTCCAGCTGATAGGCCGTCTGCATCGTCAGGACAATGCCTGTAAATATATCAACAAAAAATACGATCACTATGGAAGAGATGCCCACAAAGACCATCTGCTGAAAGATGCTCTGCCTGCGAGAGGCCTTACCTTTGAAAGGGCCAAGTACTATCCAGTACAGGATATCAAAAAAAAAGGCACCGACCTCTTTAGCCCACCTGACGTACCCTATAAAAATACTCCCTATTCCAGAGATCATTTAAAAATCCTTTAGCGCTGAGCTGCGATCCTCGAATATTTCGAAAAGCTTGTGGAGCTTTGTAAGCTCAAAGATACTCTTTACCTTTGTCTGCATGCTGTTAAAACGAAGCCTGCCGCTTATCTTCTTTAAGCGCTGAAACATCTCTACCAGGGTAGCCAGGCCAGAGCTGTCTATATAGGAGACTCTTGAAAAATCTACAAGTACCTTTTTTTCATTTCTTTTGATGATGCTATCGAAGGCCTTTCTTAGTTCAGGAGAATTACTGATATTGATCTCGCCTTCCGGGACACATATCACTACATCACTCGCCTTTTCTTCTTTTATCTTCATTGCCCGCCCCCTTTATCTTTATTGAGAATCTTTACCATCTTTATGCCGCGGCCGTCATCAAAAAAATCAACCTCGTCCATAAAGTTTTTTATCAGGAATACGCCCCGACCACAAGGCTTTTGGATATTCGCGTCTTCTGTAGGATTTGGGACATTCTTGAAATCAAACCCCTGACCCTGGTCTTTGACCTTTATAATGACGCGATCCGCGTCTACATCTATATTGACTTCCACAAAGAGATCTGGATTTAATTTATTCCCATGCCTTACAGCATTAGCCAGCGCCTCTTCGATGCAGAGTTTCATATTAAAGGAGTCTTCTTTTTGCGCCAGAAAGGGCTCTATCTTCTTCATTAACGCTTTAACAAATTCGGGTATGAGTTCTAATCGGGATGGTAATTTTTCAGAAATGCCCATACAAAAGGTGAGTTTTCATCTTTCTCTCTTCAATGCTTCTTGTTTTCCAACAGAGATCTTGCCTAAGTCTATATTTATAGCTTCTTTTCTAATACCCGGGCTATTTCCCCTAGCCTCGTCGATCTTCAAATCCATGTCCTGCACTCTCATCTTAAATCCATTGATATCTCTCTGTAACCTCTTGACCATCCTCGAAAGCTTATCGACTTTCAGGTCATCTATATCGCCCCTGAGCTGTGAAACAGTAGTCTTGTATCCGCTTTTCCACTCGCCAATATCTTCCTTTATAGCCTCTAGCCTTGACAGGACTTTCCTGGTCTCTATCTTGTTTTCATCAGCTGTGTTCTCTAAAGCTATGTAAAGCTTTTTTAAGTCTTTCTCCATCTCTTTAAATTTATCTATGGCAAACCTGGTCCGGCTATCGAGATAAGCTGTTTTTTCTTTATAGTCAGTATAAACAAAATAGCCCGCGACATAACCAGCGCCTATTGAGAAAAAGATCACCATTGTTAATAATCCACTCGCTAACTTTGCATTCTTCATATACCTACCCTCTATTTAATGTATTATAATATATTAACAGCTATTATTCAAGCAAATCTATAGAATGACCTCGTCTAACGGCTGTTTGACCATTTTTTGATGAGATCCTTTATGGCCTCTTCTATGCGGAAGAATTCTTTGCGGGCTATCCATTCTTTTTTAAATATGCTGGCGCCGATGGCAACTGCTGATACGCCGCTGTCAAAGAATGATTTAATGGTATTGGGGGTTACCCCGCCGCACGCGAGAAGCTTGATATTCTTGAAAGGCGCTTTTATCTCCTTAAAATAACCAGGTCCAAAGAATTTAGCTGGGAATACCTTTACCATTGTAGCGCCTGCGCGATGGGCATTGTATATCTCCTGCGGCGTAAATGCGCCAGGAAATACAGGGATCTTGTGCTTTACGCAATATTCTACGACATCCTTTACCAGCGTCGGTAAAACTATAAATGTCGCGCCGGCATCCAGGGCCTTATGCAGCTCTCTCATAGTAAGTACTGTACCTGCGCCTATTGTTAGACGCTTGCCAGCCACCTTCTTCATGCGCTGGATCGATTTAGGCGCATTGGTTGTATTCATCGTGATCTCGACTGTCTTAAGACCGGAAGAGATTATAGTTTTAGTAAGAGGCTTTATCGCATCTAGCTTCACATCCCGCAATATCCCCATGATCGGAAGTTTTTTAAACTTAGTTACGTTCATAATTTATTCCACAATGGTTAGGCTTTCGTAAAATTCGCGATAATTCTCTTTTTTCTCACTCTTGCGCAATGCCATGGCTGCCTTTGGGTGTTCATTCATCATGCCGGATATGGCATAAGGAATTATGTAGCCCCATTCGATTTTCTTTCTTAGGGGGATAAACTCGTTTGATATCAGATCTAGTATAGGTCGTATATCAAACTTTGGATTCTTCAGAAACCCCATCAATAGCTCTAACGGGCAGTTTCCTGCTGCTCGGCCAATACCATATACAGTGCCGTCCAGATAATTCGCGTCATGGATGATCGCCTCGATTGTATTGCCAAATGCCAACTGCTGGTGGTTATGCCCATGGAACCCTACTTCTCTTGTCTTGAGAATAGATCTGGCCTTTTTAACTAAATGCTCTACTGGCTCCTGGTACAATGCCCCGAAACTATCCACGATATAGACGACATCGACCTTGCTCTCTTTTTCTATCTGGTGAAGCGCTTCATCCAGCTCTGGCCCCTGGTCCCTTGAAATAGCCATGATATTAATGGTGGTCTCGTAGCCCTTTTCAGCAAAATCATTCACCATGCATATGGCCTTGTCTATATCCTTTACGTAAGAAGCGACCCTCATCATATCCACAGGGCTCTCGGATTTAGGTTTTACAGCTTCCATATCCACGCGGCCAACATCAGTCATCACGGAGATCTTTGTCCTTGACTCTATACCATCTATTATCTTACGTATCTCATCGTCCTCGCAAAATTTCCACAAGCCATATTCCTTGGATGAAAAGAACTTTTTGGAATTTTTATAGCCCATCTCCATATAATCCACGCCTGATGCTGAAATAGCCTTATACACCTCGCGGACAAACCTCTGGTCAAACTGGTGATTATTAATAAGTCCGCCATCCCGAATCGTACAATCCAACACCCTTATCTTCTCTCTATACATCTCTATCTCCTTCTTGTTAACTTTGCCGTTCTGTCAAAAAATATACCACAGAGTGCATAGAGATTTTTTTAAATTATAATTTTCTCTGTGTCCTCTGTGGTTTGTTTTTGTGGTTTCTTTTTAGGGTAATAAAACTACTTTTAGAGATTCTTGGGCATCTGAAAGGATCTTAAAGCCCTTTTGAATCTCGTCTAATGGTAGTTTATGCGTTATCATACCTTTTGCATCTATTTTTTTGCTCTTAATTAAATCCAGGGCCTCTTTTAAATCACGCGGCGCTGCTCCATAGGATGAAGCCAGGGTTATCTCATTCCTCCAGAAAACCGCGGTCGGTACCTGAATATCCTTATCAGGTATTGCGAAAAGCAGTATCGCGCCTTTTCTATCTACAGAGTTAAAAGCCTGTTCAATTGCCTGATACGCGCCAGCACAAACAATAACTCTATCTGCCTTTACGTTTAGTTTTTCTTCTTTTACATCTACGACAATATCCGCGCCAAACTCTTTTGCCTTCTTCAATCTGTATTTATTTATATCTGTTGCAATAACCTTTGCGCCCTTTGATTTAGCCAGCCAGATGTTCAGGAGTCCAGAAACGCCACTTCCTAAAACCAGCACTATCTGACCCTTCTTGACTCCAATAACGCGCTGACCTCGTACAGCACAGGCCAGTGGCTCTATCATCGTGCCTTCTTCGCAACTAACGCCTTCCGGCAATACATACGTGCCTCTTTCAACGTTTTCCTTTGGTACCCTGATGAATTCGCTGTAGCCGCCAGGCTCATAATTGCCTTTGTGCAATGTCTCGCATGCAGTATGATTATCATCTGCGCAATATTTACATCTATTACAAGGCACATGGTGACTTACAAAAACTCTCTGTCCTGCTTTATATTTTTTTGAATTTGACTCGACGATCTCACCAGCTATCTCATGGCCTAAAATACGCGGCGCCTTTTTAATCCTATACCACTCCATGGCATCTGTACCGCAAATCCCAGACGCCATCACCCTGACCAGGATCTCGCCTTGTTTGATCTGAGGCCTATCTCTTTCCTCTATCCTGATATCGCTATTGTTATAATAAACCGCTACTTTCACTTTTTCTTATATATTTTAAATGCCTCTTTGACAGACGCATTTTCATGCACGATCGCTCGAACAGCCTTTATCATGCCGATTGGATTATCTGACTGAAATATGTTCCTTCCCATGTCCACACCTACTGCTCCGGAGCTTATCGCGTTCTTGGCCATCTGGAGCGCCTTTTTCTCTTCTATCTTTTTTCCTCCTGCTATTATAACAGGTACATTGCCGCACGCCTTTACGACCTTATCAAATCCAGGCTCGCAATAATATGTCTTTACTATATGCGCGCCTATCTCTACGCAGATCCTTGAGGCTAGGGCCAGATACCTGGAATCCCTTACCAGGGCCTTGCCAACAGCTGTTACAGCCAAAACAGGGATACCATAACCCGCGCCTTCATTGATAATCTTTGAAAGATTGCCAATAGTCTCTTTCTCATGCTCTCCTCCTATAAAAGCAGAGCATGTGATTGCCGAAGCATTTATCCTGATCGCATCTTCAATCGAAGTAGTGATTATCTCGTTCGATAGCTCCTTCAATATACTCTGCCCACCTGAAACCCTGAGCACAATTGGCAGGTCCACTGATGAGGAGATCCAATTTCTTAAAGCGCCTCTAGTGATCATTAGGGCCTCTGCATAAGGCAATAAAGGACTGACTGTCTTGCCTAAATCCTGCAACCCCGTAGTAGGTCCCTGAAAATAACCATGATCAACTGCCAGCATAACACATCGTTTTGTCTTTGGATTAATTATCCTTGAAAGCCTGTTCTCCATACCCCATTCCATACCATACCTCCCCTATGTGCTATATAGCTCAATAATAGGATATATATTATACCTTAAATTATTATCGCTTGTAAAGTCCGATTAGTTCTGCTTGGGTAAGAATGTGGCCTTGCATTGCCTTTTCAAGATCTCTCTTTCTGGCGTTATCTCGCAGATCGATCTCAGTATCCAATGCATACAGCTTGAAGAAGTAGCGGTGTACACCTGAGGGTGGACACGGACCTCCGTAATTTTTTCTACCAAAGTCATTCATGGCCTCTTGCCCTGGGATGCTGTTCTCTTCTATGCTGGAGACAACTGGTATGTTGTACACGACCCAGTGCACCCATGTGCCCATTGGCGCGTCTGGATCATCTACTATCAATGCAAGCGTCTTTGCCTCCCCAGGAACACCCTCAATGACTAGCAAAGGGTTGATGTCTTCGCCCTGACAGGTAAATCTCTTTGGTATAAAACTATTATTTTCAAACTCAGGGCTGGTAATCTTCATGTCTATAGCCTCCTCTGCTCCACAAGGAGCCATAAATATAAAAATGCCTATAAAAAATACGAAAAGAATTTTATTCATTAGGCGCAGATAGTATGTCAAATATCGTCTTTATGATAGCTTGAGCTGGCTCTACTTCCTGTTGTCTTTGTTCACTCCCTTCAGATCCTGCTTCTGTTTCCTGTTGAGGGTCTTCTTTTCTAAAAATAGCCTTTAGTAATTCCTGGCCAGTTGAAACAGCAAGCTTTTCTATTACATAATCAATATCAGGCTTTATCGACATATCACCAAGACTACCTCCGACATGAACAGGCATTGTTATCAGGCCTTGTGAATTCTGCAAATAGCTTAGCTCATAAACTGCGTCAACGCATGCCTCTGAAAGATCTTTAGGTATAAACAGTTCTGAATCCATATCAAGCCTTCCCCTGAGATCCAGATAACCGCTAGCCACTAGATAAAAAACATCTGACTCAATAGTAGTCTTCTTAAGAAATACCTTCCCATCCTTCATATCAAGATACCCTTTAATAGGCCTAAAAGAGGTATGATTGTCTTTTAAGAGCCCGCTGTAGTGTTCTGGCAGCTTGTTTTTTAACTTATACACAAGCCCGGGTAATATATTCTCGAGTCTTTCAAAAGCAACCACTAAAAGATTCATGTTCTTAAGCGCTGCCTTGTCCAGCTTTATACTGGCCCTGGCTGAAAGCGTATCAAGTAGCTTACGCACATCCAATCCTCTTGCTGAAAGATCCGCGTCTATTTCGAGCATACCTTCAAAGCGCGGAGCGCCTGGCCCAACATCTGGCAGAAACATGGAAACATCCATGCCCTGCAGCATGATCTCCATATCTGAATCCTGACTAGAAGACAAATTCCTTACAATACCTTTGATAAAAAAAGCTCCTCCAGCAATAGACCCGGTAAGGCGGTTTATAATCAGGTTTTCTTCTGATATCTTTGCCCTTAATTCAACATCCTTAAAGCTATCCTTCAAGGGAAATCTATTCCCAAATTGCACATCAAGGACCTTGATAAACAGCCTATCTATCTGCAGCTTCCTCTTGATAAGCGGCAATATCCTTATGCGCGCCTCTATAGACACTGCCTCCATCATCGCATTAGACCAGGTCTTTTCTCTATCCTTTACAGAAATCTCATCTACCATAAGCGCCAGGCCTGGAAAAAAACTCAATGACACATCGTCTATCCTGACATCTTTATCTATCATCTCTTCTATTTTTTCTACTAAGATTCCTTTGTATTCATTAGGGTCAAATGTCAATAGATACACTAAAGCGCCCACAACAACAACTATAAAAAGCAATACCACTATTATGAAAAATATCTTCATGGATTAACGTAACTCCTTCAGGCTCATTAACAACTCGTTCTTTCTCTCTGAATAAGCAATGGCTGTTTCTTTTGTTATCCGCTTTTCCTTGTGTAGACATAGCAACACTTGATCAAATGTCTGCATGCCGTACAGGCTGCCATCCTTTATATAGTACTCTATCTCGTCTAGCTTACCTTCCCTGATCAGCTCCACTATAGTAGGTGTAGGGATAAGGACTTCAGTTGCAGGGACGCGACCCCCTTCGTCCTTTAAGGGAATCAGCCTTAAAGACAAAACGCCTTTTAGAAGCATTGATAACTGCATCCTTACTTCAGCATGCTGGTGCGGCTGGAAAAAATTAACTATCCTTTCTATGGTATGAACGCTGCTTATTGTATGTAGATTTGCTATCACCAGCTGCCCTGTCTCAGCAGCTGTCAGGGCAATTGACATAACCTGTGAGTTCCTTATGTCGCCTATAAAAATAACGTCGGGCGTCTGCAGCATGATGTATTCAAGCGCCTTCTGAAAACTCTCAGTATCTATGCCTATCTCTCTCTGAGTTATGATCGATTTTTTATCTTCATATATAAATTCTATTGGATCCTCAAGTGTAACTATATGCTTGGCCGTGGTCTTATTTATGTATTCCAGCATGCTTGCTACTGTGGTAGACTTTCCACTGCCAGTAGTGCCAGTGATCAGTACCAATCCCCGCTTCTCACCACACAGACCCTCCAGTACCTTTGCTGGCAGATTTAGTTCTGCAAATGAAGGAATTTTTCCGCTGATCGCACGGATCACGACAACCGTAGACCCGCTCTGTTTAAAAATCGTTGCCCGGAATCTACCTACGTCATCCATACCAAAAGACACTACGCTCTCGTTTTGATCTTTAAAGACGCTTCTCTTGCTTCTGGTTATTATTTTATCCACTATATCATTTAAATCCCTATCAGTAAGTATGTCTTTATCCTTAAATAACCCGCCATTGATCCTCATGCACACAGGACTGCCTGGTTTAAGAATAAGGTCTGACGCATTTTTTTCAAGCATCTCCTTTAATACATGAACAAGATTCATTGAAACACCCCTCGTTAAAAACAAACCACAGAGAACACAGAGATCTTTTTCAATTATAGTTTTCCTCTGTGCGCTCTGTGGTTTCTTTTAAATCCTTTCATCATAAAAAAGGCGCAACGGATTCTGTAAATCCGCTGCGCCTTAATACTATTCATCTTAACTTACTTAAAACTTGTATGAAATTCCTACGTTCAATGCCTCTTCATCTATGAACCTGCCTTCGATATTGATCGATAGCTGTTCGCTCTGCGGTGTTGCCTCTATCTTAGGTGTAATAGTTAAGCCTACAAAACCACCCAGATTCCTATCAGAACCCTTGCCTTTGCTGTCACTATACTGCTGAGGAGCAATAGTGTAGTCACTGCCAAGCTCTACATCTGAAAACTTTAATCCTACGTAAGGAGCAAAGACACCATTCTTCCACGCAAGTTCAACAGCGCCCTGAATCTCTTCATAATCACTGTTGGTCACATTTGTTAGTTCCGTAGTCGTGTATACTCTCGAATCTACTGTTACATCGTTAACAGCCAGATCCGTCGTCCTATAGCTTGCATTCGCGCCTATCTCAAAACCGTTATCCCATCGATAGATTAATGCGCTAGCCCCTACGCCAATGATAGCCTCTGAATCATATTTAACGGTGTGCTTTTCTCCCAAGATCGTATAATCCAATTCCATGTCTGATGCTTCACCGATATCAACGTAAAGATTAAATCTGTCAAGCATGCTCAAGCCTATCCTGGCCATCACTGCCTGCATTTCAAAGTCGCCGCTGTCAACATCTATTCTTCTTTCCTGTACAGCATCATAAACAACTCCAACACTCAAGCCGATATTGTTATCTGCCCATAATTCACCTTCTACCGCATCTGCCTCTGAGGTAAGGCCAACTGGAGCCGCACATACTGTTGCAGCGAAACCAACAACAAACAAAACAGCTAATAAATATTTTACCATCCTCATTATTTCCTCCTTGAAGTTAATAGATTACTTTATATATTTAACTTTTTTATTATTAGTTGCTTATTTATAGCTTATCCCATGAAGAATACTATTCCATCCCCCCTTTCTGTCTTGCATAAGATAATCAACGATAGCAATTATTAATTAAGTAGTAGTTTACACGGTGTTTTTAAATTAGTCAAGGGCTATGTATAATTTCTCTTCTTTTGTCAAAAACCTCCACATGCCCTCTGACAGGTTACCTAAGGTCAACGCCCCTTCCTTTAGCCTCTTTAAGTGCTTAACTGAATAGCCTGTTTCCGCAAAGATCCTTCTTATCTGCCTCTTTCTGCCCTCATGAATGGTGATCTTAAGGGTCTTGCCTGGCCCCAGCTGAATCTTACACCCTGCAGTACGTCTTCCGTCTAAAGAAACACCTTCTTCCAGCCTCAGCTTATCCGGAACCACCAGCTTCCTGTTAAGTGTTACAACATATATCTTATCCACCTTAAACCTGGGATGCGTGAGTCGATTTATTACGCCCCCATCATTCGTTAAAAGCAACAACCCTGTTGTATCTTTATCCAGCCTGCCAACTGGATTTAAATACCTGAATCTGCGCGGCAAGAGATCCATCACTGTCTTTTCAGCGAATTTGTCCTTCTTGGTAGTTGTGACTCCTTTTGATTTATGCAATATGATGTAGATCTTTTCTTTTGGAAAAACCCTTTTATCATCAAAATAAACCTTGTCTTCTTCCGAGGTAACCCTGTGCGACGGTTCAAAGACTATACTATTATTAACGCGCACCCTGCCAGACTTTATTATATCTACCGCAGACCTTCGAGACGCGACACCTGAGCTTGATAGAAAGACCTGCAAACGCATATCTCTTAAAATCCCCAGTTCAGGCTTGTATTAAAACTAACGTCAGGGCTGGAGGCAGCGCTGATATTTTCAACAACCGCAAAATTCCACGACACGTCGGTCCTTTCCTTCCACCTATAATTAAAACCCAGGGCCCAGTCATGCGCGTCATTGTCCAGAGGATTTGTCTGGCTATATGAATAAGGCGTATTGTTGCCGGTCACCTGTGTGACAACAGAAAACCTCTCTGTAAAAAAATATTCCAGTGCCAGCATGTAAGAATAAAACTCCTGATCGATACCCAGCACTGAGAAAACATCGGGCTTTTCTATTCTCATGACACTGGCACCCGTGTAGACAAAAAGCCTGTCAAAGAATCTCTTATCTATTAAAATGCCAAAACCATAATCGAATTCGCCGCTCCCGATCAAATCATCCTCATCAGCTGTTGGAAACTTGATCGCTGAGCGCACTGATATATTTGGAAAGAGCCAATGCCACTCGCTTTCCCTTAGCAGCTGATATTTAGCAGTTAGCACGACATCACCCAGGCCATGCGTAGAAGTCTTTTGTTGTATGAGGTAGTTGCCGGGACCATACTTGAAACTGTAATCGAATTCGTACGACCCTTGACGCTCTCTTGAGCGAGGCGTCCTTGCTCCAATTCCATCCTCAAAGCCTTCTATAGCATTATCCAGATATCCACTGCACAGGCCTATATAAGGAACCTCTAATCCGATTTCCAGATTATCGTAAACACCATACCTGAAATCAAGCGTGATCCTCTGGACCTCTAAGTCGATCTGGATGTCATAAAAAGATGAGATCGGCGTAAACGCGCTTACAGTGATGTTTGAAACAGTATAATCCGCATCTATTACAAATCTATTTCTCTCTACAACGCTTGCCTTGTCCGGCACCATCTGTAAATAGAAAAGATATAGCGGCATTTGATTTCGTATGGCTACCGGGCCGATCCCTGATACCTGATAAGATTCCTCATCTTCTTCTGGTTCATATAAATATGCAAAAGCACTGTCCAAAGACAAAAAACAACTGACAAAAAACAACACCACGATAGCTGCCAAAAATACCTTCATCCATAACCTCCGCGATCTTGAAAATGGTCTAATTATATGGTATACTTGTATTAGCCGATAAGGGCAAACCCTAGAGAAATCAGGGGGCGCAAAGCCAACAGGCCTAAGTCCTTTAAACGGATATGGCGGCTGGGTTGCCAAGCGATGAAAAGCCGACGCTAATCGCCTTTATCGGCCTTTCTTATTGTCTTCCCCATGATTTCAGAAAACTCATCCTCCAGCACAAAAAAAGGAGCTACGTTGCACCCGGTAAAACTCTTTACCTTATCTATTGCCTCAATATCCTTGGGATTTAACATAGCAAGGCTTACTACGTTCTTTTCCTTCTTAACTGGAATTACCCCATAATTCTTGATCAAATCAATAGGTATCTTGCTTATAACTGCTTTTAATTCTCCATTCTGCTCTAATCTTCTTACATCAAAATGCGGGACATTCAACTGTGACTCCAGGGCCCTTGCTATGTCGCCTGAACTCGCCAAGCCAAGACCTACAATGCTCTGACCGATCTTCTGGCCTGTTGACCAATGTTTACTTAAAGCTGCCTCGAGCTGCTG
This sequence comes from Candidatus Gorgyraea atricola, assembly GCA_030765235.1. Taxonomy (NCBI): domain Bacteria; kingdom Pseudomonadati; phylum Candidatus Omnitrophota; genus Candidatus Gorgyraea; species Candidatus Gorgyraea atricola. The sequence goes on from JAVCCW010000010.1 coordinate 41,108, forward strand.
AGAAGTCAAAACATGTGATTCAACCAGTATCTGGCCCAATGGCTTGTGCCTGAATTCAGGCACCACCTTAGAGGCCTTTTCAGAGACAATAGACTGATGCGAAGCTAAAAACTCTTTCTTCATCATGGTCCTGCGATTTACAAGAAAATTACTTCCAGGCAAGGCCTTCAGGTATCCCTTTATCTCAGCGATTATCTCCATGAGCTCCACGATATTTTGAAATCCATAATCTTTATTATTAGCTATTGCCACAGAAAGGCTCATGAGCGGTGTATTTGTTATGTTGCCCCTTCTATCCTTTGAAATGATATGGCCCAGACCCCTGTCTTCTTTGGTGTAATGAAAAGGCATAAGCCTGTTAAAGCTCAATATGGACTCCGATGCTATTAATCTGTCGCGCTCAGGCGTGGTCACCACTACAAAATCATCGCCTCCAATATGCCCCACAAAGTCATCCTTGTTCCCGTATTTCTTAACTGTCCTTGAAACAATATGGGCAGTCTGGCGAATAACCGCATCGCCCTTCATGTAGTTATATTTGTCATTAAAGGATTTGAAGTTATCAATGTCGTAATACGCGACAGAAAAAATCGCGTCCTCTTCGATCTTTGACTGGATAACCTTTTCTATGCGTCTATTTCCAGGGAGCCTTGTGAGCGCGTTCGCGTGCAGCTGGTGCGTAGTCCTGCGCAGCGCCATTTCCATCCTGACCTCCAGGTCAATAGGATCAGGTGGGTTCGCGATATAATCGTCCACGCCCTGCTCTATCTCGAGCATGCGCTTGCGTATCTGTTTTTTATCAATGAGTATTATTACCGGTATGTGTGCGGTAAGAAAATCTTCTTTCAAGACCTTTGAGACCTCGAAACCGTCTATCTTCGGAATATTGCAGTCTATAATAATAATATCAGGGTGCGCTCGCCGAACCAGCTCAAGCACAGATGCCCCATCTGAAGCAATAATAACTTCGTAATCCCAAGCATTTAAAAGATAAACAAGTATATCTACTATCTTTTGCTCATGCTCTGCTAACAATACCTTTTTATTCAGTCCGTTCATAAGATCATTATAACGTACAATATTTCCAAGGTCAACATTTACCCCACCCAAAAATAATTTACATGCCTGGCTATGAAAAATCCCTGCAGCAGAAAAAATGTAACTAATAACAAAAAGAATCTTTTCTGTCTTTTTTCAATATTAAAATTCATGCCTAAAAACAGATACACTGGAAAGGCTATGGATAAATAGCGCATGTATGACATCATATTGCTGGTCAGGGCTGGTAAAAAACCTACTAAAAATGCATACAAAAATAAAGAAAATCGCTGCTTTTTAAATGTAAAAAACAGGACTGCGGTAAACAACAAAAACGCGATCCTGTCAACTATAGAGGTCGTATATCCATGAAGCGTAAAATCAGTCTTAAAAAAATTATTGTATAGGGTCACGAGTGGGTTCAATAGATTAGAAACACTATGCCTTGCGATGTAAATCCTCTGCGAGTCAAGCCATTCAAAGGCATTGCCTGTTGTAAAATGGAAAAATGCCAATAGCGCCATAAATCCAAGCACAGGAGATAATAGATACAAAATATTTGGCCTTATTTTAGTCTTGTTATTCTCGAAATATATTACTACAAATACCAACGCAATGGACAAACCTGTCAGCCTTGTCAGCGGCAAAAATAAGGCACATAATGCCGCCGGGAGATACTTTTTAGCAAAGGCATAATAGAAAAACATCATTATAAGCATGAAAAACAGGGCCTCTGAATATATGATGGAAAAATAAAACGCGGTTGGAAACGCCAAAAGGATCAACAAGCTCGCCTTGGCAACAGCAAGGCTAAAGTGTCTGCAGGCAAAATAATAAAAATACATCATACCGATAAGCGAAAATATGCTAGAGAGCAGGATGCCGCACATGACAGCGTCGCCTTTAAAAACAGGCAGGAAGATCTTTATTAAAACAGGGAATAGCGGAAATAGTACATTGAATTTATTGTGGCCTTCTGTGTAGCCATTTTTGGCAATATACAAAAAATTATAACTATCCCACGTCTTAAAAGGCGAACGACTGTTCAAGGCCTCGTCATCCGAAAGAACTGTATTTTCCTGGTATGAGGCCTCGTAAAACGGCATCATCTCATATGCAAGAGGTATAAAAATGGTGAGCAAAAATAACTTATATACAACAAGAAAGATTATCAGATTCCTTTTATTTAGCATAATCATCTCCTATGTATGAATATCTTTTATTTCGACCGATGTATGGCCGAATTCTTGAAGCCTATTCGTTTTGATTTTTACGTCACAGGGATTACAGTGACCAAATCTATCACACGACCTAAAGACATCTTCCAATTGAAACTCAGTATCCAATATACTCTCTGTTGACTCACGGCATTCATATAGGTCACTATGACATCTATGCACTCCTCCAGTGGGCCCGATGATAAATTCAGTGGTCTTACAAAGACACTTTTTTTTGAATTTTCTATTCACTGCCATTTCGTATTTATATGTGCCGAACAAAGAATCCTCGTAGTCTCCTAAAAATTCTTTTGTTCTGAAATCTATGCCTATTGTCCTTGCCTTGTCCTGGGCCCTTAAAATAATATCCTTATACGCTGGATGTGTGACTCCCCACATGCCAATACTAAACCCGGCATCCTGCATCTTTAAAACCTTCGCAAGGGTCTCGTCTAAACGCATCACCTCTGGATGGAAGCTCACCCTGATAGATGCATAAGGCGAGTCTCTTTTGAATCTCTCAGGCTTTACTGATCTAGTGAATTCATCCACGTCAAACTGTATGTTTGTAAGCATGTCTAATTTTAGCTCTGGCTTAAGATTATTGATAATATAAATAAAATCCCTGTGTAAACTCGGCTCTCCCCCTTGCAGTGTGATGGGTAAATCGTTTCGCAAGGCAATCCTGTTAAGCCCTCTTATCCAATCCTCTCCACTTATCAGCTTCTTGTTGAATCTGGCCTTTTTATTTTTGAAGTAATTTATGCAATAACTGCATCGGTAATTACAGTTGAGTGTTAAAAACAAGGCTATATAATTATAGGTTTTGGGGATAATTATATCTCTCATTTTAAGTCTGCGTTCTGTTCTCTTCAGGCTTAAACCTGTACAGGTAATAATTCAAGGAAAACCATACAAATACCGAGATCAATATATAAATCCAGAATAGGATAGGATATATTGTCTTAAACTCAAACACAACTCTATGTTTACCAACGGGGAGCTGAATTGCCTGAAATGCGTAATTGGCCCTGTAGATTTTTGCTGGCACACCGTCGATAGTGGCCTTCCATCCCCTATGGAAATTCTCTAATCTCGTTAAGAATCCATCTGCTGGAACATCTATTACTATATCTATTCTGTTAGGATCATCCCTTTTTATGATAGCCATGGCATCGGGCCCTAAAAAATACTTTGCCTTCCTCTTGTCAGGGACATCGAAATCAATCTCGTTTTCCTGAAAAAAAACTCGTAGAGTTTTCTGCTCTTCATCTATAAAATCTCTAAATATCTCCTTTATCATCTCATCTTTTTGCATGTTAGAACCAAAAACCCTCGCATTATTAGTGAAGAACATAGTAGGCATGCCAACACCAAATGCCAATTCATGCCTTGACCCCTGCCTAAGCATTCTTAACATATCATGGAGACGCGTATTTCTTAAGAATATAAGATTTTCCCTTCGACTAGTCAGGCTCGCTTCCTTAAAGTATAAAGGAAAAAAATCGAAGGGCATTGCTGGCGATTGCCTTGCAAAAAGGCCTCTTTCAAGCGGATAGATTACAGGAGCAGGGGGTGATAGATTATCATAGGGGCGCGTGACAAATCTGGAAGGGGCATAAGATGATAATGCGATATTAAAAAAGCAAATATCTAATATTAAAATTAAAAAAAACAGTAAATATGCTGTTCTTACTGCCAGGACCCTATTTTTGAAAATCTTTAGCAGCATAAGCGAAAGTACTATTACTATGCAACTTGATAAAATCAATACCCTGCCTATATTATCCTTCGCGGCCAAAAATAATACCAGGCCAGCTATAATAGTAATAAGGGGTATTTTAAATTTAGATTTTTCAGATAAGATCGCTTTCAGGCCAAATCCTGATGTACAAATTAAAAGAAAAGAGACGAGCTGGGAAAACATGAACGTATGCCGCATCATGTTAAATCCTGGCACATGTTTAACTAAGGAGGGGAACACAAAAAACTCCTTCCCTGCTCCAACCGAAGCAGTGAATATAGCTGTAATAAAAAATGGCCATACCAATTTATCTTTTGATCTAAGTAGAGCTATGGGTATAAGGATAAGCAGGATGATGCCAAAATAGAAGCCGTGATGAATAATGCTGTGAGTTTGACTGTCTTCAAATATCCTGTCTATAAGCAACCTATAATCTGAAAAAGAGGCATTAACCCTTGGTTGAGTACCATCTTGTTCTATAGAAAGGGCCGCGCCTGGGGCAAATGCCCCCCTCGAAGGGGAAACGAAATTTTTCATCTCGGAATTGAGAAAAATCAATGGCCCTGCCGCTAAAACTGCTATAAAAACAGCAAGGATAATCAATTTATAATGCTGCCTCACAATCTGATAAACTATTTTAAGGTATGATAAATTAAACAGGAAAATTACAGCAACAAAGAAAAAAGAAACCAGAAAAATATAAAGAGGAATATAGATATTCCACGACAAGCTGGTGTATATAATCGCGAGGGCTATACCATAAGGAGATTTATTTTTGATGGAGCTTACCAGGCCAAAAAGAATATAAGGGAAGAAATATAATAAAGCTATCCCTGCAGGCTGCCCCATATTCACATAAAAACAACCACTTAGTAAAAGAGATAAAAAACAAAAGAACGCAATCCTGAAATCATCAAAGAGCACATGAAATAATAAATATGCGCCGATACAGAAATTAAGAAATAAAAAAATCCAATATTGGTTAAAAAGGGTGTGGTCGTCTATTCTTATAAATTGGCTTAATAAAGAAAAAAATACATAGGGGGCCTTAAAACAACTGTTCGAAAAAAGATAGATAGGCTCACCCGCGTTCATGAACGGATTCCAGCCAGGATAAAATCCAGCATGAATCCACTGTTTTACTATGCGAAAGAAAATCTCGCCATTCCAGAAAGTATCATGATATGTGCTGGCTTTACCGAGAAAGAAATCTCTATAAAAAAACAGGAATAAAAATACGGCAGATCCTGCCAGGAAGGCCTTAGAAATAGATTTTGTAAACAAAAATACAGGAAGCAGGCAAAAAAACAATATTACCGCAAAATATACAAACGGCTGTACATTGACATCTAACATTATGGCTGTCCTTGCATTAGTCTACGCCAGCATAAAAAGAAAATCGCGAATGTCCAAGATAGCTTATTATAGCACACATAATCATCACAATCGCCGCAGCGATTCTTGGAGAGATATATAGAATTTCCACAAAAAATGGCAAAAGGATCAGGCTCGATAAAAAAGTGACAACATACGTCATGCAAAATTTAAAAAACTCCGTTATTATCCTCCAACCTCTCACTCTTGACTTGAAGGTTATATATTTATGAAAAATAAAGGCGTTGATAATCGCTATGAATGCCCCTAAAATCATGGCAGACATATAAGAAGTGTGTCTAACTTTAAATATATGTAAAAAAACCGCATAGAGAATCAGAAAAACTCCATATCCAAAAATTGTATTCCAAATCCCTACGATTATAAACTTTGTCTGTACTTTGTATTTACTTATGATAGTTTTTATAATATTTGTCACGCTCTTAATGTTCATCAAAAATTAATCTTCTCTTTAATAACGACGAAAGGCTTCTTGCGAACCTGGGAATGAATAGCGCCGATATATTCGCCGATAACGCCTAAGAAAAAAAGCTGGATTCCAAAAAACATTAAAAGCAGCGTGATAACACCTGCAACTGCTGGTATCTGGGCCTGCCAAATAGTAAATTTCAAAATCAGATATATCATACATGCCAAAAAACTCAATGATGCCAGGCCCAGCCCTATATATGTGCTCAGCCTTATCGGAACAATAGAATAACTAATTACTGCATTAATCGCAAAATCAACGAGATACTTAAAGCTGCTCTTTGAAACCCCTTTAGGCCTGGCCTTCCTTTTATAAGGAACACCGATTTGCTTAAAACCAATGGAGGATATTAATCCCCTGATATATGGTTTATAATCGTCCAGTTTAAGAAGTTCATTAACTATTTTCCGGTCTACTAGGCGAAATCCACCAGCATCCAGAGGCAGCTTTTCATCTGATAACGCATTAACAATTCGATAAAATGTCTTGCGCATAAAAGACATGGGGAACATATCGCGAGTTTTCTTTCTGACTCCATAAACTACATCGTATCCATCTTCCCAATATTTTACAAAAGTTGGGATGAGTTCTGGGGGGTCTTTCAGATTCGCCTCATAAGAAATTACCGCATCACCAACGGCATACCTATAACCCATCATTCCACTTTTTATTGGTCCAAAATCCTTAGAATATACCAAAATCTTTACTCTTCTATCCTGCGAGGCTATCTCTTTTAAAATGAAAATTGTTTCATCAGTACTGCAGTTGTCCATAAAGATGTGTTCGTAATCATAGCTCTTCTCTAACCCTGCAAATACTTTTTTAATTACATGATATACATCCCTTACTGTCTCAGCTTCATTACATACCGCGGTAACAACAGATATCTTTTTCATAATAACACCTCTCGTTATATCGGTTTCAACATCTTATCAAAAATACTACAAATAAATTCAATCTGCTCCTTCTTTATCCCAGGATAGACCCCTATCCAGAAAAGATTATCCATTACCATGTCTGTATTTTTTAAACTGCCATGGATCCTGTATTTTATATTTTCATAGGCAGGATGTTTTATTAGATTTCCACCAAAAAGCATCCTTGTGGCAATCTTATTTTTTTCTAAATATTTCACTGTCTCATTTCGCGTAAATGGGGCATCTTTTTTTACTAAAACAGGGAAGCCAAACCAACTTGGGTCAGAATTTTTTGCTTCCAGGGGAAGAACAAAATACCTCTCATATTTTTTAAAAAAAGCGTATAAAAACTTAAAGTTTTCTTTCCTTGCCCTTATAAAACCAGGAAGTTTTTTTAACTGTGCCACGCCAATTGCAGCTTGCATATCAGTAATCTTCAAATTATAGCCAATATGTGAATAGATGTATTTATGGTCATAACCATCCGGCAATCCCCCAAACTGCTGAGAGAATCTTTTACCACAGGTGTTATCGTGTCCTGGTTCACACCAACAATCTCTTCCCCAATCACGAAATGATAAAATTATCCGTTTCAACAGCAAATCATTAGTCAAGACCGCGCCTCCTTCACCCATCGTTATGTGATGCGATGGATAAAAACTACATGTAGCAATATGTCCAAACGCCCCTGTATATTTTTTTCTGTATCTTGAACCCATGCTATCGCAGTTATCCTCGATAAACCATAATTTATGCCTTTTTACTATCTTTAAAATCTTATCCATATCGGCAGGATTACCTAATGTATGGGCAATAAAAATTGCCTTGGTCTTTTTGGAAATCGCCTTTTCGATTCTTTCTGCCTGGATGTTATAAGTCCCCAAATTTATATCTACAAAAACGGGAACTAACTTATTCTGCACAATGGGGTTGAGGGTGGTTGGAAATCCACAGGCAGTAGTAATTACTTCATCGCCTGGTTTTAATCGCCGCTCCTTTAATAGCGGTGAAGTCAAGCTAGAAACTGCCAGTAAATTCGCAGAAGAACCTGAGTTTGTAAGTATACAATATTTTATGCCTAAAAATTCTGAAAATTCTCTTTGAAATTGCTTGGCAAATCTACCGGAAGTCAACCAAAAATCAAGCGAGGCATCTACTAAATTTGTCAATTCTTTTTCATCGTAAATGCGGCCCGCATAATTAATTAAAGTTTTTCCGGGTATAAACCTTGCCTCCTTTTCTCTGTATCTAAAGAGTTTGACAACTTTTTTAAAGACCTCCTGCCTTATTTTTCTCCGTGTCTTCGTCATATATAAATTTACACCGTGTATGCTCTAATCAATAAAATCCTCACTTGTAAATACTTCAGTATAAGGTACTGGGAGCGGTTTACCGTAGATTTTTTTCACCGCATAGTCATTAATAAATTTTCTGTCCTCTGCAATAAGACAAGTGTCAGCATATTTTCCAAAATATTTAACCTTCATGCCTCTTTCAATAATGTCTTTTAATGGTTCTTCAAAAAAGTTTCCAAGAGAAACATGAATATATGGACAGGGCATTACGTCGCCATACTTTGTAATAGACACCATTCTTTTAACTGATATGCATCCTAAATTAAGGCCATACGATGGGGTTAAATGTGTAAACACATTATACTTTTTCTCGAGTTCTCCCATATAATCCATGTCATCCTTATCGACAAGAACATCAAAATTCCCTTCCCATGATCCAACAGGCTTTGCATATGTTACAAATACTCCTACTCCTTTTCCGTTCAGAAATTCCAAAAATTCAATGAACTCTTGTGATCTAACCCTTTGCTTTGTAACTACAGTTTGTATGATAATATTTAATCCTGCGCCCAAGGCCGCATCAACAGCTCTTACGGCTCTTTCTTGCGAACCCGCCTTGCGTCTAAATGCATCATGTTCCGCCGCCGACATGCTATCAATGCTCAACTGAATTTTGTCAACGCCTATACTTTTTAGATGTTTTGCTTTTTCTGAATCCAAAAACCAGCCATTGGTATCCGAAACTATCCAAAATTTCTGCGGGTCGATAGCCTTAACTATATCATCAAAATCCGGAAATACTAATGGTTCGCCGCCTGTAATTACAATTTGCGCAAGCCCCATTTCGTCCGCTTGCCGTGAAAGTTCCCTTACATCATCAGGCGTAAAAAACCTTCCTTCCTTTTTCCCCTGAAATCTTTTCGTTGAACAGTGTATGCAAGAAAAATTACACCTATAATCGTATTGGAATTGAATTATAGCTATGCTCTCTCCATTTTTAACCTTTTCATCAAATTTCATGATTTTTTCATAGACATACGGTTTTTCTTCTTTTAGTGAGGCCCTTTTTTTTATTTCATTTAGTTTTAATTGTCCTTGTTGGCCTGGCATAATATTTATCTCCTTGTATCGCTATGCTATATAGGGATATTAAACATATCTGCATATTTGCGCCAGAAAGGGCTTTCTTTTACGATTATCTTTGCAGTATCCATATATTGTTGTGCTTTATTAAAATTGCCGAGTTTTTCATAGCATTTTGCGGCACAGTAATATGCAATGGCATGGTCATTTTTTGCTCTTATTGCATTCTCAAACCCGCGCAGCGCCATTTCGTAATTGCCCAAACGAAAGTCGCTGTTTTCTACAAGGTTAAGCTCTATATTTAAGATATATGCCTTCTCCTGTATATATTCAGCGGTAAAATTCTCTGTTTCGACAACCGCTTTTTTATAATGGCAGTCAATGTAACCGCCTTTGATGTAATTCTTTTTAAGGCATATATCAAACATTTCACTCCCTACAAGAGGAGTTGCAACCGTTATTCTAAACCAGTTTGCATTAATAGTTTTTAAAAATGCCCTTGTATCCTCAATATCCTGCTTTGTTTCGCCGGGGAGTCCTATTAATATGTTCACATCCATATATATTCCCAATTCACGGCAATCGTCAGCCACAGGCTTTACCATTGAAAGGTCAAGGGGCTTGTGCATTATTTCCTTTAAAACCCTGCTGCTCCCCGATTCAATCGCCAGAACAAGCTGATCAATCCCTGCGCTTTTTAAAGCCTCAAGCATCTTTCTGTCAAGCTCATACAAAGGCAGTCCATTTTGAAAAACAGCAGTTAATCGCAATTCCTTTACTATATCAATGATCTCAAAGGCCCTCTGTTTTTTCGCAATGAAATGATCGTCCTGAAAAATAATTACTTCTGCCCCGTATTGGTCTCTAAGGCGCTTAAAATCCTCTCTGATCCTCTTGATGCTATAATAGCGCATCCTTCTTCCATGGACCGAGTGTGATGCGCAAAAACAACAATGGTATGGGCACCCCCTGGACGTCATTACATGAAAGTTTTGTTTTTTCTTGGTGACAGCCGAATAGGCCTCTATTGCAGGGTTTAATCCATATTCGTCTATCTCGCAAATATCATAATCATAAAAAGGTATTTCATCAAGGTCTTCGATAAAATCATGCAGGAACGTCTGTCCTCTTTCAACTTTTCTCCGCGTAATCCAGGAAGGATTTTCTTCAAAGTACGACACTTTATCATCGGCTTGCACAAGGCCTAAAAGAGGTTTTTCGCCTTCACCATAACATAGAGCGTCAAATCCTGCGCTAGTTTTAAATATATCTTTATATATATTTGTTGGAATGCCGCCGCCTGCTATAATGATGGCATCGGGAAATATGTTACGACAACATTCTGCTATATCCAGCATATTTTGATACGAAGGCGTGAACAGCGAAGATATCCCGACTATAGTTGGCGCATAATCCAAAGTTGAAAGAGATTGCTGAAAAAAATCTACAAAAGAATGATACTCAAAACTTTCTAACTTATTTAAAGTAGTAGCAAAATCTAAAAGCTTAGTTTCTGCTGCGGCATGTTTTTTTAAGCATGAGCTCATAGACATTATACCTAAAGGCATATCGGTGAGCACACTTGCAAAATCTCCATTTTTCTTTTTTACTATTCTTGCATTATAATCAGGTTTGACAAAATCGACATACATAATAGGCGGGGGTACTATAAATAAGACCTTGTCCATATTTCTTATCCTCTAAGAATTAGCAATCCTGAATAACTTCCAATCCAAAATCTCTCAATATAGAGATATTTATATTTCTATCATACTTTTGCCGTATAATACTTGCTACTTCATCGGAATAACCAGCCGCCATAATAATAACAGCATCGACGGGGTCTGAGTTAAGTGTGTCAGGAGAAACTATACGAACATGTGTAGCTGGCGTGAATTTGCCTTGCTTAAACGGAGCTGAATCAACAACATATTTTATTTTATCAGCTAAATTTGCCAGAGAGATAACTGCAAGCGCCTGATGGCCGGCGCCCCATATTGCAACTTGTTTGCATCTATATTGGCCCATATAGTTGTTTATTTCATTTTTAAGCTGCGACTGATATTTATAAAAATGCGCTATATCCAGTCTTACCTTTTTTTTTACAACAGCAGAAATTATATAGTCATGCCACTCTTCATTGCATTCGATAATTTTAAAACCATTTCGCTCTATGACTGCATTTAAAGTTTCTTTCGTAAAATAAAATAGATGATCGCATGTAAATTCAGAGAAAAGTTTATTTCGTAAAATCATATCAAAATTTGGTACCTCGATGAGTCCTATGGCGTCATCTGTCAAATTGTTATATATTCCTCTAAGGGCTGAATGTGGATCAGGCAGATGTTCAAGAAAATTCAATATAAAAAAGGCATCGAACGGGGCATGGTTTAATTTATAAGTACTGCTTTGGATGAATCCTTTTGAAGCCTTTAAGCCGTTCTTGACACACTGCCTCACCGATTCTGTGGAATGCTCCAATCCATAAGCATCTACCCCAAACTGCTGCATGATAGACAAATACTCCCCACAACCACAGCCGATTTCAATAACTTTCTTTCTTTTGAGAGAATATTTTTGTATAAAGCGGTTGAATTGCTTCCTTCGAAAATCTTTCATTTCCTCTGAAAACCGAGCGGCGCGTATAACCTCCTTATAATAAGGGACAGGATCATTGCTTAGCTGTACTAATCCGCAGCCTGAACACTGACAGACTTCCAGATCAATTCCCTTATCGTCTTCGAGCGACTCTGCATCTGGCAAAAATTGAGCAGCCTTTGGCATATTTTCGTATCGCAGCAATGGTTCTTCGAAAAATTTATGGGCACATACTCTACACTTGTTTATTGGCATAAAAACAGCTTCCCATCAATAGAATCTTTCTTTTCTAAATACCAATGATACAATTCATCAATACAATCATCCATATTGCAAAAAGAATAGTCCCCTATTTTGCTAAGTAGTTTGGAATTATCACCGCTATATTCTCTGCCAAGATCACCATGAGAGACTTTAATATCTAATCTTTTTCCAGATACCTTAAGGACTTTTCGAGCCAATGTCAATAGGTCGAAAGTCTCGCCTCTACAAACGTTATAACATTTATCCTCTGGTTCATTTTCGATAAACCATCCTGTAATCCTTATAAGGTCATCAATATAGAGATAATCAAGAAATACATTCTGCTTTATTGTTATTGGTAAGTCCCATACTGTTCTGCAGCACGCGTTAGAAATAAATCGTATTTTCCAATCCTCATATTTGCCAAAAACACCGAAAACTCTCAGATTGTAAATGTTTTCGGATTTTTCCGCATACTTGCACATAATGTATTTCGAAAAAACATCTTGATCTTTTGGCACGCAAATATCAAAGTAATCTTCATTCATTCTATGTATCCAATGTTCTCGGCCATAGACCGCTCCTGACCCATAGTAAATCATCTTTCCGTATTCACCATGGCAGCGGGCAAGATTAAAAAACATCCTGAGATTGTATTCCAAGATTTTATTTGTATCTTTTTTTGAGTTCCTTGCTGCATTCCATGCACAATGAACTATCGCGTCAAAATGGTGTTTCTTAAGATAATTACTGACTTTTCTTTCATTTAACAGTTCGAGTTCTTCATGGGATGGGGCATAAATTTTATATTTATCCTGAAGCTGCTCCTTTAGGTTTCGACCGATAAACCCTGTTCCTCCTGTAATAAAAATCTTCTTTTTCATCCTGCCTCGCCCCGCATGCCTTAATCTAACCAGTGAGTAACTAAGGTCTTGCGATGTTTATTCTTTGCTATTTCTTTATCAGTATAATATGAATCCTTTGCATGATGCGTTGATGAAATCTCTTCGATTATTGCGCCGGCCCTGCTGCCAAAACTATGTTTTTTCTTTCTCTCCACAGTAACTAAGCTGCCGGCCTTATATTCCGTCTCGACCCCATCTATCGTAAGCAGGATATCTCCATATAAAACCTGGAAGGTCTCCTCTTTTATCTTGTGGTATTGCTCAGGGTGCTTCTGCCCGGGAAGCATCACTATCAGTTTCTTGCAATATTCACGGTTTACAAAATTAATCATCGTACAGCCCTGCTCTTCGACCTTATCTACCCCATAGTGATGCGATATCTCAAGATCTAATTTGCCTGGAACCAACACATTACTCTTCTTTAAAATAGCCTTTACCTTCTGAACCACACTATAGACCCTTTCTCTGTTATCCACCTGCCTTAGATTAGCTAAAGGTATCGGCTTATTTACATCCATGTCTGAAGTGGCATAAAAATCTGTGTATTTGGACATATCATTTGCCGTGATCTGACCCTCTGCCGTAGGTATAGCCAGAAAGGTATTAGATAGCTCAATCATCTCGCCCTTTTTTATTTTTCTACTGGCAAAGACACCTCTTTTTAAAGACTGTAGAGCCTTTGTCTCTTTCTCGGTAAATCCTGACCTCTTCATAGCGGTTCCGCACATCTGTAAGGCCTCAAGCGCTGACTCCAACCATAGCCTGACTTGTCCGGGAACAACTGAATAACCATTAAGGCCAAACTGTCCTGTCCTTATCCCTGCATGCTTTTCAAATACCCTTGCGCCTTTTCCTATCGCGATCTTAATGGAAACAAAATTATCAGGCTCCTCATGAGCTGAATAACCAATATCTACCTGAGGGTACCTTGCCTTCAGTAAGTCTATCTGATTTAATTGCAGGCCTTTTTTAGGAGTAGGGTATTCAGCTACGCAATGCATGAGCGCAAAGGCCTTCTCCCTGTGTTCAAGAAAACTAACAACCTTATCTATCTCTTCCAGAGGCAAGCCAGCAGTGGAGACAATAATGGGTTTATTGGTCTTCACAACCCTTTCCAGCAAAGGCCAATCAGTAGCAGAGCAGCTGCCGATCTTAATGATGTCAAAATCCTGTCTTTCTATTAGATCAACTGAGGCCTCATCAAATGGCGTACAAACCGAGACAAACCCCAGGTTATCGATCTCGTCCTTCAATACCTTAAACTGATTTTCATCAAGCCGAGTTTCTAAAAAACGTTTAACGTATTTAAATTCAAACTTCTTCTTAAAATCCGGGTGAATAAAGGTATCTAAATCCCTGTATTGCAGCTTAAACCCAAAATTAAAGTCGAACCCCTTGCAGATCTTATGTATCTCCCTGATGATCTTTAAGCCGTGCTCCACGTTTCCCATGTGGTTATTAGCCATCTCGAAGATAAACAGATTGTGAAATATGCCCTTGTCCAATCCCATAATATATCCCCTATATTTTAGAAATACTCATATTTTCTGCCAGCTCTTCTCTTGACAAAAACGGAAACATGTCTTCCAGAGGCCTTGACTCAAAGGACCCGTCCGCTCTTTTGTAAGAGGCTGCCTTTGGATTCAATCCTTGATGAGGTGATATATTCAATTCACACAAGATAGGCCCTGGCTCTGATAAAACCCTACTTACCTTGCTTTCGATCTCTTTATTTGTTAAAATTTTTTCATAACCTAATCCATAGGCAATAGCTACCTTTTTAAAATCTGGATTGCTTATACCTGACCGTTCGTCTGCCCCCACATAATGACTATTAAAAAAGGTATCTTGTGTCAACCTGATAGATGTATAGCCGGCATTGTTAATGATAAATATCTTTATCGGAAGATTATGATGCCTTATAAGCTGCAGTTCCTGGATATTCATCTGCATGCTCCCGTCTCCTGTAATGCAAATAGTCCTTTTACGATCATTAGCGATACAGGCCCCGATACTGGCAGGTAATCCCCACCCCATTGCCCCATAGCCATTATTTGTAAAGGCCCTCTGCTGCGGCTTCACCTTAAATGCCTGGTAAAGACATAATGCGGCCATGCCATTACCCGTGACTACCACATCCTGCTCTGTTAATAAGTCTGATAATTTGTCATAAAAAATATATGTATCAACATGAGCCTCATCTTCAAAAAATTCATTAACGATAGAGGGATAGCGTTTTTTCCAATTTTTACATGCGTCAAGCCACCCCGCAGGGGCACGAAGATCTATTTCTTTAAGCTGATTTAAAAATTCTTCTAAAAAATCTTTCGCATCGGCTTGAATACGAACATCAGGAGAGAGTGTTGACTTTTGTAATTCTCGTTCATCTACATCCACTATAATCTTTTTGGCATTCGGGGCAAATGCCTTATAATTATATCCAACAATCTTTATGTTCATTCGAGATCCTATGCTTAAGAGGCAATCAGAATTCTGTATCGCAAAATTCGCCCTTCTCTGGCCTATAATACCTGCCTTTCCTATAAGTAAT
The DNA here is from genome assembly GCA_030765235.1 of Candidatus Gorgyraea atricola. NCBI lineage: Bacteria > Pseudomonadati > Candidatus Omnitrophota > Candidatus Gorgyraea > Candidatus Gorgyraea atricola. Next base: position 56,563 of record JAVCCW010000010.1, read on the forward strand.
GGGTGCGCGTCTGGAATCAAATCCATGCCGTTAAATGAAAGCACTGCGGGAATCTGAATCCTTTCAAGGATTTGCTTCAACAAGTCTTCTGCCCTGGCTATTCGTATGCCATATCCACATAATATCACCGGCCTCTTGGCCCTCTTTAGCATCTCCATGACTTTACTTACGTGGAGTCTTTTTTTAAGCCGCGGCAACGAGTCCTTTGGCCTAAAGGAATGAAGATTTTCTATATCAATAAAGCTGCCCTGGACATCAAGAGGTATATTGATCCATACTGGCCCAGGCCTCCCTGTAGTGGCTTTATAAAAAGCTAACTCTAATTCGTATTTAATCATCTTGGGGTCTAAAATTGTTTTGGCGTATTTTGTAATAGGCTTGATCGTCTCGATAATATTGATCTCCTGCTCGCCTATCTGTCTTATTTTCGAATAATCCGCTATAAGCTCCCTTTTAACCTGACCGGAAATAACCATCATCGGTACAGAATCAACCCATGCGCTCGCAACCCCTGAAATCGCATTTGTACTTCCGGGACCTGTAGTGACAAGACATGATGATATATGATTTTTTAACCTCGCATACCCTTCTGCGCAATATCCAACAGCCTGCTCATTATAATTACAAAAATACTTTATATTTTTATTTCGCCCCACTGAGTCCACAAGGTGGATGATCCCCCCTCCAGCGATCATGAATATATCCATGATCCCTTTTTGGACTAAAAAATCTATTACATAATCTGAAAGCTTTATCATCTTATCCTTCAAAAAATACCCTTATACCAGTTTATGGTTTTCTTCAAGCCTTCTTCCAAGCTATGCTTTGGTTTCCAGCCAAGGGCCTTTCTTGCCTTCCATGATGAAAGATGCTGATGTCTAATCTCATGCCTTACCTTGCTTAGAATTTTATAAGATGGCCTTATGCCGGCTAGTTGATAAATCTTTTTTACCATCTTTATGACCGATACGGGTTTCTCATTGCTGAAGTTAAATGCCTCTCCTTCTAATTTCAATCTTTGCAAATTTTCAGCAAGCAGAATATATCCATTCATAATATCCTCGACATAAACATAATCACGCGTAAATCTTCCATCGCTGCGAATAAGTAATTTCCTGTTCTGAAGCGCTGATCTGATTGCATCAGGGGCAATCCTTGAAAAATGGAAATCCCCAGGGCCAAAGACATTGCCGCATCTGGTTATGCCTACAGGTAAATTATAGGTATTATAATAAGTATGCGCTAATAAATCCGCGCAGCTTTTAGAAGCGTCATATGGATGATTACCAGATAAAGGAGCGTCTTCCTTATATGGAAGTTTATTAGTCTCTCCGTAGGCCTTATCGCTTGAGGCTATTACAATGGATTCTATGAATTTTTTATTTCTTGACGCCTCTAAAATATTCCATGTGCCTTCAATGTTTGATTTAAAAGTCTTAATGGGGTTCTTGTTAGCCTCGAGAACTATCGCCTCAGCAGCCAGATGAAAAATAGTCTGCGGCTTAAATCTTTCAATGACATTTTTAACTAATTCTAAATTTATAATATCTCCCCTGACGCAGGTTATATCCTTTCTTAAGCCGTTAAGCATAGAAACTGGGCGATTTTTTATCTTGTCGATGCCTGTTATTCTAGCGCCATAGCCCAGTAAAACCTTGGCAAGCCAAGAACCCAGAAAACCTTCATGGCCTGTTATCAAAACCTTTCTATCTTTCCAAAAGACACCTTTTCTATTGCTCATTCCCAGACCTTCCAAGGAGCCCTATTTTCCTTCCACATCTGATTTAAGTTACCATATTCCCTGATAGTGTCAACACAGTACCAAAATCCTTTATGTTCATATACGCCCATCTGTTTATCTTTTACCATGTTAGGCAGGGTCTCGCCCTCCAAAACTAAATCTTCTCCTGGCCTGAAATATTTATGAATGACCTTTTTATTAAAGACCATAAATCCGCCATTAAACAACCCCGTGCTTACATTAGGTTTCTCATTAAAGGAAGATATCATATTGCCGGTGGCCTGTATTTCACCAAAACGGCTAGCAGGATAAACTCCTGTTATTGTACCCAATAAACTGGATTTTTTATGAGTCTCTATCAACTCCTTTATATCAATATCAGCGACACCATCCGCGTAAGTCACGCCAAAGATATTACTGTGCTCTAAATACTTACGCACATTCCAAATCCTTGCTCCAGTTTGAGAATTCTCCCCTGTTTCCACCATAGTAACTTTCCAATCTAAATCTTCATTACGATGATGACGATAGACTGCCAAACCTTTTTTATTTAAATTTACGGTTACATCTGAAACCTTGGCCATGTAATTTAAGAAAAATTCCTTTATCAGCCATCCTTTATAACCAAGGCATAGGACAAAATCTTTTATGCCATAATGAGCGTACATCTTCATTATATGCCAGATCATAGGCCTATCGCCTATAGGAAGCATGGCCTTAGGCAAAACCTCGGAAACATCCCTGATCCTTGTTCCTCTACCACCGCATAGGATTACTAACTTCATGATATCCTCCTCTGGACTTTGAAATTCCCTGCAATAAATTATAAGTATACAGCCTAATTCTCTTTAAGTCCAATATTTTACTCAGATAAAATTAACATGCATCGGTTCTTTGCCTTTTACATCTTCTAATGCGGCCTCTCCGCGCTTCAGATCCAATAGAAAGTCATTAACGCTATGTTGAAGGCATAAAGTGCCGCACATGGTCCTGGCGTCAAACTCCTCAGACGCGATTAGATCTATAACATCCCAGTAGCGCTTGCTTTCCCAGATCTTTTTAAACGGTGTATCAACTATATTTCCTATATGATATTTTTTATACCTTCTGTTAAATAACATCCCGCATGGCGCCACAAGGCCTGAACCTGAAAACTGCATGATAAAAGGCGGGCCATAGCAGCGGGAATATCTGCGCTTACCCTTGCTTAAAATCTTAGACCATTTTACCCTTACTATGCACTGCTTGTCTGAATACGATTCTGCCTGCTTTAAGAGATCCTTGAGCGGCTCATATTTGGAATAATCAATACCTAAAGACCCCCTCTCGTCATCACTGCAGTGTTTGATAATAACATAGTCTACTCCGAGCTCCTTGCCAAGCCTTACCACTGGAATGATCTGGTCTTTAAAATCAGGCATTAGAACCATCTGCAGGCCAAGCGTAACATTCAGGTTTTTCTGTCTTTTTATCTTCACGCATTTTTTTATAATATCACTTACTGCGTAAAAATGTTCTCTCCTGCACCCCATAATACGCGCATATCTTTCAGGTTCTCCAGCTGAAATATTGAACCTCAAATACGTAAGCGCTGATAAAATTTCCTCTAAGCGCTCTTCTTGCAAAAGATAACCGTTTGTAGCCAGGGCCATGTCTAATCCATTGGCCTTACCCCTTATTATGGCATCGTATAAATGAGAAGAGCATGTGCTTTCTCCGTCGCTTACAAGGCTTATTGCCTTTACGCCGATCTCAGCCGCATCATCCAGGAATCTGAAGATAACATCCCTGGTCATCCTTTTTTCATCATTGGCCTGAAGCTGGCCATAGCAATACACGCATCTATACGTGCATTTCCTGGTAAGCGCGCAGTCTATGGTTATGGGCGCAATCCGTTCCCCCTGCAGCCAGGCCTCAACCCTATCTCTGTGCCAGTGTAATTTATGACCATCCAGTAGCAGCTCTGTCATTAAGATTTTTTATAACGCTGCGCTGATGCGCAACCCTGAGTAAACTTGTATCTTTTGCTTTTCTCTTTCTTTCCAAAGTATATGTCATACACTAATTTCAGGTATTCCTTTATAACCTGCAGAGAATTTGAGAATGTAGTTGCCTTTGATTTGCCAATCTTTCTTGATCCTAACCTATAGGGAACCTCTGCAAATAGATATCCTCTCTTTGCGAGCCTTATTAAAATATCCGCCTGAAAAAAGAAACTCGAGCTTCTATAATCCAAATCACTCAAGATCGATCTTCTGTAAAGAACAGTCCCGTGGGGATAGTTAAAGGACGTGCCGAATGTGCTATTAAGAATTTTCAATAAGAAAAAAGATAGTATATTTCTAAATAATGTCCTGTCGCGTTTATTATAGACAAAGGGGATTACCATATCGACTTCATCCAAGAGTTTTAAATAGCGAAATATCTCATAAGGGTCATTTTCATCGTCTCCGGGCAGCATGCAAACTATCTCACCCCTGGCATTCAGGATGCCATCCCAAAATGACACGCCTATGCCCTGCGGAGTTTCGTGATTAATCAGGCGGATTCTATTGCCTTCTTTGGACATTAATTCTTTCACAAGCTCCAATGTCTTATCGCTCGAGCCATCATTAATAATAACAATCTCTCCATCTACTTTAAAGGCCTCAAAGGCCTTTAAAGTATTATTGATAGCGGATAAAATGTTCTTTTGTTCGTTTAACGCTGGCATTATTATACTTAAAAATACAGGGCTCACTCTTTCACCTTTTTGCTTATAACATCGACTATATCTTTATAATCAGGGTAAAATTCTTTTTCCAGCGCAGAAGAGGCAGGTGTATGCGATTCAGGCAAACCAATTCTTGCTGCAGGAGACTTTAGATATTTGAATGCCTTTTCAGAGACCCTTGAAACTATCTCTGCTGCCACCCCGCAATTACTCCAACCTGTATCTGCCACAACTAATCTGCCTGTCTTTTTAACGGATTCTAAGATCAGATCTTCGTCTAATGGTGTTAATGTGCGCAGGTCTATCACCTCGACGCTCACCCCATGTTTTTGTAAAACCTCTTGTGCCTTCAGAGATTCAAACATCATATAAGAAATACCCACAAGAGTCACATCTCTGCCGATTCTCCGAACAACACCTTTGCCGAACGGTACAGTATACATATCTTCAGGGACATACCCTACGTGTTCATATAACCATCTATGTTCTATGAAAATAACAGGGGTATTTTCCTTTACGCTCGAAATCAAAAGGCCTTTAACATCATAAGGAGTGGCTGGCATTGCGACCCTCAAGCCAGGCACATGCATAAAAAGCGCCTGCAGGCTTTGTGAATGCTGGCTGGCAGAACCCCAGCCCCTGCCTATTATCGACCTTATGGTCAAAGGGATTTTGACTGTCCCGCCAAACATATAGCTCCATTTTGCAGCATGATTAATTATTTGATCCATTGACATGGGTAAAAAATCCATTCGCATATGAATAAAAACTGGCCTCATGCCAGTAATTGCAGCGCCTATGGCAATGCCTGTGGTGGCATTTTCTGCAATAGGTATATCAATAATTCTGGATCGTCCAAACCTTTTATGTAGATCTTTGGTAGTGCCAAATACCCCACCTGCATCATCTATGCCTTCGCCGATTAAAAAGACTCTGCTATCTTCCTCTAATATCTGAGTAAAGGCCTCTTTTATGGCCTCTCTATAAGTAAGGCCTCTTAAAGGCTTGCCACTCTCCTTGCGAGCATTTTCAAATTCTGTCCTGTCAGGATAAACCTTTGTCCACGGCATAGTTAATACACGTCCTCTAACAATCCTTCTTTTTTCGGAAACGATGAAGACTTGGCAAAGGATACTGCTTTTTCGATTTCTCTTCCCAAGCTTTCCTTTATATCCCCTATATCCCGTATTGATAAAATTCCTTCTTTCAAAATAGATTTTCTAAACCTCTCTATCGGGCATTTTTTAAGCCACCTATCCAGTTCCCCTCTTGGCCTGCACCCTGTTTCAAAATCACAATCCGGCCCCACATGGCCTTTCCATCTATAGGTCCTGCATTCAAGTAAGCTCGGGCCTTTGTTGTTTTTCGCCCTTTCCACAGCAACCCTGGCCGCTTCAAAAACCTCTCCTACATCATTTCCATCTATCTTTATGCCTGGGATTCCATAAGGTAGTCCTTTTTTATATATATTATCCAGGGCCTGCCTCGCAGATGCTGGCGAATTAGTCGCATAAAAATTATTTTCGCAGACAAAGACAACAGGCAGTTTTTTTAAGGCTGCGAAATTCAAGCTTTCGTTAAATGTGCCTTCATCTGTTGCGCCATCACCAAAAAATACCACGCTGATTCTTTTCTGCTCCTGCATTACTGAACCCATGGCCGCGCCAACTGCAATAGGTATGCCTCCGCCCACTATTGCAGAGCTGCCCATAAACCCATTCTTAGTGTCCGCTAAGTGCATAGAGCCGCCCTTACCTTTTGAACAACCTGTAACCCTTCCGTACAGCTCAGCCATAAACTCATTTAAATCCCCACCATTAGCAATATAATGACCATGACCTCTGTGGTTACTAAACACATAATCTGTTTTTTTGAGGTTTGCGCACACGCCAGCAGCTATTGCCTCCTGTCCTATGCATAGATGCACAGGACACTTTATCTCCTGATCAGGATAGAGCTCGATTATCTTTTCTTCAACCATCCTGATCTTCAGCATGGTTTCAAAAAGCCAGATAAATGTCTTTCTGTCAATCCCTTGCATTTTCATATAAAATTGACATGTGCCAGGGGCCTTTTAAGCTCCCATAAGTACCTATTTACGTCATCGAGCCTACAAATCTCGCGGCAATTTCGCGAATCGAGTCTCGTTGCAGCCATATTCAAAATCTTTCTACGCGCCTCACCTTTAATGATGTCAGAAAATTCACCCTTATATATATTCCCATACACAAATCTCTTTTCACCTAAATACGCGCTGCAAGCAGAGACATTACCCTCTGCGTCTATATATGCCCAGAAAGGTAGCCCCGGGCAATGTTTATAGACCCTGTTCTTTTTTAGTTTTTCCATTGTCTGGGATCTGAATATTATCTTGAATTCCTCTGTCGATATCCTTTTAAGCCTATCCTCCAGATATAAAAATTTAGCATAGTCAAAATCCTTGTCTATATTACTACGGCTCATTGGATGTTTTGAAAATGGCTTTATTATTAGATAATCCACGCCTGTCTTTTTAATGAGTTTGGCTAACTTAATGACCTCTCCCTTGTTTTCTGGAATCAATAGCATCTGGACGCCTATCGTGCAATCTAATCTAAATTTACGTTTGTATCTTACAGCCCTATCCAAATTAGAGAGGACTTTTTCAAAATCTCCCTTTAAGCATCTATGAATCTTTTTGTAGGTAACTGCGGTAGATGCATTAAAACTTACTCGTATCCACGAGAGACTCTTAAGGCACTTTTTTATTATTTCATCATTAAGAAATACCCCATTTGTAGTAACAGCTGCATCAATCCCTGAGCTTTTTGTAAAATTTATTATACGGGCTATATCCCCATGAAGAAGGGGCTCGCCCTCACCTGCGTACATTATGCTTTTTACTCCACATTTAGCCGCGCTTTTTACAGCCCCTAGTAAAATCTTTGTATCCAGGAATTTCGGTTTATATCCCATATAATCTAATCCGCAGAATATGCATCGATGATTGCAGGCGCCAGAAGGCGCGATCTCCATGTAAATAGGCGCTATCAACTCGCCCTTCTGCCATCGATTTACCCTATCAACATGATATATTAATTTATGATTATCTATTCTCAGTTCATCCATAACAATCTCTTCTCTATTTTAATAATTTTGCAATGTTTTTATATATGGACTCTGGTTTTATATTGTGCATACAGCTTTTACTGTATTTACAAACAGTGTTAAAACACGGCATGCATTCTAAGCTCTTATCCGGTTTTATTACCATACCTCCATTGCAAAGAAACACCTCTTTCTCTGAGGTTGGGCCAAACATTGCAATGATGCCTTTCTTCAGCGCTATTGCAAGATGCAATCCCAGCGAATCGTTTGTAATAATAAGCCTGCAGCTATTAAGCCAGTCAATGTAACCATTTATATCACTAAGCGACTGCTGGTATGAAATTGAATATCTTCCATCTATTAATTTCTCTAATCTTCTCCAGTTTTTTTTGGGCCATGTCTTGTTTGGCCATCGCATCCCAACCTTGGTATTAAACCCTATATCAAATCTCTGCTGAGTCTTTGGTTTATAGCCCAGTATATAGCCTTGTTCTGACCATCTTGCCCCTACCATTTCATAAAGCATCTGGGTCCAGTTTTTTTTCATCTTCCGCCGCAGCACAGGATCTTCGGAATTTGCCACTGCTTCATATGAATGCTCGTACGCCTCTGCTGTTCCTTTTTTTACATCAAATCTGAAACCATATCTCTTCCACGCGTTTATAGAATCCGTAAGCGCGCATACACCCGGAATCTTTTCCAGATTTATAATCATGTCGAACTCTTGGGACTTAAGCTGCAGGGAAGTGGTTAAGTCATACACCAGCAGCTTATTTATATAAGGATTGCCTGTCAAAAGGGGGCTCGCCTCTTTAGTGGTAAGCCATGTTACATCATCCTTCTTGAACAGATGCAATATTGCCGTGGTCCTAAAGACATCGCCAAGGCTGACATTTTCAGTAGAGACCTTTTTATCAATAGTCTCTGTAAACCCCATCTTAACGATAAGTATCTTTCTTTTCATAGGAGTTAGACCCATCCGACCGCGTAGGTCAGATTTAAATCTGACCTACGCGGTCGGATGGGTAGTCTTACAGTCTCTTTAGAAGCACGAGGCTGAATTCATTGCTGGTAAAGGGCCAGGGTCCGAATTGTTTCTCAATCACATAATGGTCTGCTAGATAGCGCATGATGTCCTGCGCATAATCCATGCCGAACCGCGCAGCCCCATATTCTGATGTCAGGCGCCTCAAGATAACAACATATTTTACATCTTTATCCTCGAGTTCCTTGGATAGATTTTTTTCGCAGTCTGGCGTCAATGAAATCAAAAGTGGCAAAAACGCATACTGGTGCAGCGGGCTATCCCTTTCAGAGAGAAAATTTATGGTCAGGCCCTCTGGAAATACTGCAAGCTTATCAGACGGGTCAGTGTTTTTACGCAAATACTCCACTAATTGTTTGCACCTATAATAACCAGGATGCACCAGCATTGCGCCCCTTGGAGAAGATATCTTCATTGTGCGATTTTTATACCTATAAAGCGAGACAGGTACATGGGCCATGATAAAAGATATTGATAGAACTGTAAAAGCAAATCTATAAAAAGCACGCGTGTCTTTCCTCTGCGATATACGTGGAACTATCCTCAGGAAAAAGATGTAATAACATAGCATGCCAGGGGCAAGCAGATAAAAACCACTATGTTCTGCCCTGACATTGAAAAACATGCGCGCCAATAAAAGAAGTGAAAAAATAGAAAAAACCGCCAAAAACAGGTCTTGCCTGTCTTTCTTTGCGAAATATCTTCGACAACTGACAATAAACACTAATATGCAGACAATAGGTACGCATCGATATTGCGCATTATAATGAAAGAATTCTTTTTGAAACAAAACAGTAGTAGCTGCGACAACTAATGTCACTCCAATGCCAATGAGGACCTTCTTTGTTGTTGAGATTTTTTTTACCAGAGAAATCAACCGGCCTGAGGCAAAGAATACAGCGCTCATAGCTACATAATACAAGCTTGTTTTTAGTATGGCTGCGATGTTTCTCCAAAAATCAATAGTGCCAAGGGTCTGTCCAGTAAAAGGCCCTTTTATATCTAAGTTTATTAAAAGGGCTTCTTTGCTTGCTACAGTACTGCCTGTAATAATGCCAAAGAAACCGTAGACGATAGCTGCGGCAAGGGCTGGAAAAAGGCAATAGGCCGCTACCCTTTTAAGCCTATCCTGTTTCTGGCTATCAAGGATTATGCCAATAAATATTGAGACCATAAGCACGATGCCTATCTCTACTCGAGTAATCAGCAAAAGCGCTATGAATAAACTGGAGAAGTATGTGCGGCTGCGATAGTAGAAAAATAAGGCTAAAAACGCTAACGTGATAGCGTGGATCGAGGCATAGCTATAGGGGATGATGTAATTGAAGATGCCTGCCTCATAGTGCTGGCTGAACGCGAATACAAAAAGAAATGTAAGCACGCATAGCGTTGAAAAAAGCGCGTTTAAAAATATGCGGGATGTCTTGTATAGGAGCACGCACATGAGAGTAGCTGTAAGTGCACCGCTTATTATAAAAGCGCGCATATGAACGCCAAAGATCATGCACAGAAGACTATTAAAGTATGGTGAAAAAGGCCCGAATTCATAAAATATATCCCTGTACGGCAATTTGCCAGAAAGGATACTTAAAGGCAAATAAAGCTCCCTACCTGTATCTATCAACAAACTCCCCCACCTGAGCCAGGATACACTAAATAAATAAAAACCAGCTCCCATTATAATAAGAGCTGGTATCCATCCTCTCTTCCACAACCGCTTAACCATATCGCCTATTCTACTATATAACCAATATAGGTGCAAATATATTATTACATTATTTAAATAATCGCGTTGCTTTTTTAAGCTAAATGGAAGGCCTGTTCGCTCAGGTGAAAATTTCCCTCCTCGCTTCGCCCCGCCCTTTCTACGAAAGGCCGGGGCTTCGCTCGGAAACAGGTCGTCTTTTATTCCGCATTTTGGCGGGACTGAAAAAACTTCACCCACACCATAGGTGTGGGTGTCGAACAGTTTTCAGCCTTTTGGGCTCATATAATGTGCCAAAGAAACCGCCAAAATGCTACATAAAAGACTAAATTTTCAAATTCGCGCCCAGACCTTCCATTTAGCTTAAAAAAGAAAGTTAACTTTACATTTAAAGCAAGACCTTAAAGTGTAAACTTAAGTATTTATATGTCATTGTTATGGAGTGCTGTAATCTTTTCAACTAGCCCTTGTTCTGGCTTTAGAATCTTAATCCCGTCCTCTGCCGCAGAACCTGTCTGGTCATTAGAAGCTATATTTTGTGAAACTGGAAAACTAATTACAACATCTGCCCCTTCCTGATTATTACCCTTGATATCCATGAACACGCCATAGTCTCCAAGTTTATAAATAATTGTAGCTCCTATACCACTACCTCGTTGCTCTTTTTCAGAATATACACCATTATCACTGAATATAACTTCTACGGCTTTTTCATCCTTTTGTTGTGTGATTTCATTTGTCTTTATGATTATAACTCCTTTTTTTATTGATTTTTGTAATAGTCGCTCGATTATAGCTTGTCTTGCATCGTTGATTAAATTTGCCCATACTTGATACATAAAAAGAGAATTTGTATAGACATGTGGTATATTTTCATCTAGTTCCAACTTTATCTGTGCATACGTATCATTCTTGTATAATTCTACTAATTTCATCAGACTTTCATTGATATCTACTAGAGTAGTCTCTTTACTTTCTCTTATATATTTTCCTATCTCCTGGAAGATTATAAAATTAATTAATGGGGTATTTATTCTTTCAACATTTTCTCTAAAAGAGGTAATTTTTTGATTATTCTTGTATTTGTCAAGAAAGGTTTCTGCTTGAGACATAGTATCTAATAGCTCACTATAAAAAGCTATAAAATTATCTATTAGAGCTACGATAACTTTAGGATTTAACGATTTTAACTTTTCTAATTTCCTAAAAAGCATATTCCAGTGACTATATGGTTCCTCGTAAGAATCTAATGCCTTTGACAGCTGGCTAGCTCTTCGAATGTCAACATCCTCTTTCTTCTCAACCAATTCTACTTCTAAAAATTTTCTAATTTCATACGTGTAATTCGTTATCTGTCCTAAAGTATGCGCGAAATAATAATTCAGAGTTGCTCTTATGGTAGGAAAGGCATCGCTTTTAACTTCGGAATAATCTAAAGAATCCAGCTCAGCAGAAGCCAAGTTATACAGCATGCCCACTTCTTGCAGCAACTCTCCTGGGCCTGCATCCTCTCTAATAAAATCTGAACTAAGATTAAAATGCTTCAAGACTTTTGTTGTTAAATACTTTCTAAGTTCTTTATAGTCAATTTGAAGCCACTCTTCCTCCTGATAGGTTTTAAGCTTAGCTATTATCTCTTTTGCCTCTTTTTTTATTTTATCTCGGGCAATCTTATTTGCGACTTTGACTTCGTTATCTTTATCGTTTCTTATAGGAACTCTCAGGCAATACGCCTCCTGACACGCCCCTACCCCTATTAGTATCAATATTAAAGCTATAATGCATTGTTTTCCAATCTTCATCATAATCCACCCAAAAAAATCTGCTTCACTGTGCTGCTTTTATGCACAGATTTGCAGGAATTTTATATTAATTAGATTATTATAGCATATAAATAGCACCCATGCAAGGCTTTTATGGGATAGTGTATAATATTTGAAGAGTTGCGTTACGGTTTATTGGGTCTTATGCACCGCCCAGACCACTGGCTCTCGGGGCATACGCCGTGCCGAGCGGGCACGGTGCTAAAGTAGACAAAACAGTCACTGACTGTTTTGTCTACTTTAGCGAGCGAGGCACGGGGCTGAGCAAAATTCTCACGCTGGGAGAATTTTGCGTCCCCGAGAGCCAGTGGTCTGGGTGGTGCAAAGCTGTCACGTAACATTGAAAATATTACATTTATGGGATAAGTGGGGCGCGGGGTGTTCTGTGAGTGGGAGGATCCACACCGGGCGGAGGGGCCCACAAATAGAATACCCCGCGCCCCACGATACGGGATTAAGTTGCAAAATGGGTGAAAGTAGGATATACTCGATGCATGAAACTTTCTATTTTGATCCCGGCGTATAATGAAGAGAGGTTTATTCAGAAGGTCTTGGGGGATATAAAATCAGTCCGGATTTCGGCTGAAAAAGAGGTTATCCTTATAGATGATGGGTCGACTGATAAGACCGTGGAAAAGGCACAGGCTGTAATGCCTGGTATAAGAGTAGTGCATCATGTAAAAAACCAGGGCAAAGGCGCAGCGCTCTCTACGGGCATTGCGCATGCAACAGGAGATATCCTGTTGATCCAGGACGCGGATCTGGAGTATAGCCCACACTCCTACCCTGACCTCCTAAAGCCATTCTTTGAGCAGAATGCAGACGTAGTATATGGCTCGCGATTTCTGAATAAAAAACGGCCGGAAAACATGAAACTGGCGTACTTTTTGGCAAATCGCTTTGGAACCATGCTCACCAATCTCCTGTATGGCACGCATGTCACAGATGCCATGACATGCTTCAAGGTCTTCAAGGCTCACACAATTAAAGGCGTAAAATTTACAAGCAAGGGTTTTGGCGCTGATTCAGCAGAACTTACTGCCAGGATAGCTAAAGGAAAATTTAATATAAAAGAAGTGCCCATCCCTTACAAGGCAAGGACATTTGAGGAAGGAAAAAAATTCCACCCTATCTACTCACTGAACGTCTTGTGGGCTATAATCAGATACCGATTTATCTGAAATCTTATCTAAAACCTGCTGCGCTATTTTATTCTGCGGCTCTCTCTCAAGCACAAAAACCGCCTCTTTCTTCGCAAGATCAAGCCTATTCTGATTAAAATAAATAAGGGCCAACGTCTCATGGGAATACAGAAAATCATTGTCTATCTCTATGCTCCTTTTAAGTTCCTTGATCGCGGCAGAATAATCCCCTTTGCCAAGGTATATATTTGAGAGATTATAGTGCGGCTGGGCATAGTAATCGCCGAGCTCTATTGCCTTTTTATATTCCCTGATCGCGCCCTCTATCCTCCCTTCATCCGCATATGCCATCGCAAGATTATTGTGAAGCCTCGCGGAATCAGGTTTGTGCCTTATTGTGCTCTCGTAAAAAGATATGGGATCATGCCATTCCCTGTTTCTCTCGTAAGTCCTCCATATGTAAAAACTGCTGATCAGCGTTATTAATAAAAGCGCCAACGACCTCAATGCCTTACCTTTACTCAAAAGTCTATCCATGCACCACGCGACTACCATAAAAAAACCTATTGATGGCAGGTAGAGCCAGTGTTCGTAGATCAGGGCATTTATAGGAATGATATTTGAATTAGGAAAAATAGAAATAAAAAACCAGGCTACTGAAAATAATAAGAATTTATATCTTTTTCTATATGCAAAACTCCCTAGAAAAATAGCCGCAACCATAAAAAACCCCAGGAAAACCTTTGGCTCAAAAATAGAATACGATAAGGCTATATCCCTTTCCATGTGCAGGCCAAACGGCCATAAAAGTATCCCGAAATATACAGGCACCGCCTTTAAAAACGTGCACAGCCTTATATAAAATGGGACGTAGAAAAACGCCTTGGGCACGTTTTCTGGTATAGTATGGGAAAAATCCAAAACAGTAAGCCTTAAAATGCCGTATACAATAATTATGGCGATAAAAGGAAGTAAATACTTCAATTCGCGCTTGAGGTCTCTATCTCTAAAAATGATATAAAGTAATATCAGAACCGGTGTCAATAAAGCCGACTCCTTGGAGAAAATCGCGAATAAAAAAGCAAGACATGATAGAAGAATATTCTTTTCAAATAACAAAATACTCAGCAGGATAAACAAAACTGACATAGGGTCTGCCCTGCCGGATATATAGGTGACTGCCTCTGTTTGAACGGGGTGTATCGCAAAGAACAATGCGCTGAGAAAGGCCATACCCTGAGAAAAAAGGTTTTTGAGAAGCAGAAATAGAAGAATCGCCGCTATAGCGTGAAAAAAGATATTGCTCGCGTGATGACCCGGCAATCTATATCCCCATACCATGTAATCTATGCCATGACTTATTGCCTGGATAGGCCTATAAAAATTGCTGCCTTTTCTCGCGCCCTGGATACTATTCTGCGTAAACAGCGCTGGCCATCTATGCCAATCCTTTACTGTCTCGTTTCTTAATATCCAATCCTCATCATCCCAGATAAACTGATTGTGCAGGGAATTTGCGTAAGATAACACTGCGGCGAAAAGCAGGATCAAAATAAAGGTTATATTTAATCTATTCATAAAAAAATGCCCCCACCGCAAAACGATGGGGGCAAAGGTAGCTATCTAAAATTAAGCTAAAGGTTTTACGTTAGCTGCCTGTTCTCCCTTTGGTCCTTGGACAATATCAAATTCTACATCCTGACCTTCTGCTAAGGTCTTATAGCCGTCACCCTGTATGGCTGTGTGATGCACGAATACATCCTTGCCATCTTCAGGAGTAATGAAGCCGTAGCCTTTTTTATTGTCAAACCACTTCACTTTCCCTTTTGACACTCTACTACCCTCCTTCCGTACACCTTGTTATGATACATTCAAACAAGGCAAAAATTAGATTCTAGAGAAGTTTACCACAAGGTGGCCATTTTGTCAATTATTTTTTGCTCCTACGCAGTTTCTTATATTTTCTTAGCTCATAGAATATACCTATGCCGTATTTTATGCCCCTGGATATACTTATCTGGGATGCCTCCTTGAAATAGCGAGTCTCTATGGGTATCTCTTCTATTTTGAAACCAAGACTCGCGGCATCTATTAATATCTGGCCATCAAATAAAAAATCATCTGAATAGCTGTTCCAATCCGCAGCCTCCAGGAATCTGCGGCTGAATGCGCGAAAACCCGTATGATACTCTGAAAGTTCCAACCCTAATACTTTATTCTCATATATAGTGGAAAGTCTGTTCGAGATATATTTGCATAGCGGCATGCCGCCTTTAAGCGCGCCTCCATTTAAAACCCTTGAGCCCAGGACCACATCTGAGCGGCCATCCAATATAGGCTGGATCAGCTCCGGTATCTTTTTTGAATCATACTGATAATCAGGGTGAAGCATTACAATAATATCTGCTTCTTTACGAAGGGCCTCTCTGTAGCAAGTCTTCTGATTGGCTCCATAACCTTTATTACTATCATGGGCTACAAGGGTAAGACCCAGATCCCTGGCTATCTCAACAGTCTTATCCCTGCTGTAATCATCGCACAATATGATCTCATCAACGACACCTTCTGGTATATCCCTGTAGGTCTTTTCCAGGGTAAGCTCAGCATTGTAGGCTGGCATTACAACTATTATTTTCTTATTCATATCATTTGAATGGCAGGTCGGCAGGATCAGGTATCCGGCATTTCTTCTGTTGCCTTTTCTTCATAGTCGTGAAATATGCTTTTTGCTTTTATGCTATGATCTTTCTCTAACGTCTTTAGTCTCTGCTCTAATTCATGCTGCATCTTTAACATGATCTTCACGACATCTGCTATTGGGTCAGGAAGATTCCCGTGTTCGAAATCCAATTCAAGTTTTTTCATGACCTTTTTTTCAACAATCTTGCCTGGTATGCCTACTACAGTAGCACCGCTCGGCACATCCTTTACAACAACAGAGCCAGATCCTATCTTGGCGCCATCACCTATTGTAATCGGGCCAAGCACACAGGCATTGGATCCTATTACGACATTCTTGCCTATCGTGGGGTGGCGCTTGCCTTTTTTAAGGGCAGTCCCGCCAAGCACTACACCTTTATATAGCAAGGCATCATCGCCTATTTCTGAAGTCTCTCCTATAACAACACCCATGCCATGATCCATAAACACACGCCGGCCTATCTTTGCCCCAGGATGTATCTCTACTCCTGTTAGAAATCTCGAGACATGAGAAATAGCCCTGGCAATAACATACATCTTATGTGCGTAAAAAAAGTGCGCCATTCTGTGGAACCATAAGGCATGAACGCCTGGATAGCATAAAAATACCTCCAACCCGCTCTTGGCCGCAGGATCCTTCTCCATAGCAGACTTTATATCTTCTTTTATCCTATTCAACATACATCCTCCTACTACTTGTCTATATCCGGATCGCCGTCCAGTAATATCCAATCAATATCATCACCTATGCGCTCTGCCCGCGCCCTCGGATGCTCACATCCAACTATGCTGGAAATCAATATCAATACTAGTATTATCCAAATAAAAGATCTCATATGTACCTCCTGGCTATTTTGGTAATGTAAAATAAAATTGACTACCCTTGCCTAATTCGCTCTTGACCCACATCCTTCCGTTGTGAAGCGTAACTATATCCTTTGCTATGGGTAGCCCCAGGCCCGTGCCTTCTTTTTTCTCAGCAGTCACCCTTGTAAACTTGTCAAATACTGTGTCTATGTTCTCAGGGGCTATGCCTTCACCCGTATCTGAGACCTCCACCATTATTTCTTTCTCAAGAGTAGTACTTTTTACTGTTATCTTACCACCCTCAGGGCTATACTTTATGGCATTGCTTAAAAGATTGATGAATACCTGAGTTGTCTTGTCTATGTCAGCGTTTATACCAGGCATATCCCTTGCAAGATCTTTGTTAAGGGTCTGCTTTTTGTCTTTCATTATCTTGCTAAAAACAGCCAGGTTCTCTTCTATTATCTTATTTATGTTAAGGTTCCCCTTCTTTAGTTTCATCTTACCCGACTCTATCTTTGATATATCCAGCAGATCATTTACAAGCCTGGAGAGCCTATTTGCTATATTTACAGCGCCGTCGAGCATATCCTTTTGCTCTGGGGTCACTTTGCCGAGCCCTCCTTTAATAACCAGATCTGTATTACCTTTTATGATAGTAAGAGGTGTTCTGAATTCATGTGCTACATTCGCAACAAAGTCAGATTTGATCCTATCTAATTCCTTCAGTTTTCTATTCGCTGCTTCCAGCTCAGTGTTCTTAGCAGCGATCTCTTTCTGCAGGCGCTCTTTTTCCTTCTGCGCCTCAAACGCCCTTAATGCATTATGGATCACGAGGCTCAGACCTTTCTCAAATCCTTTTTCCTTTATTACATAGTCATACGCGCCCTGTCTCATTGCCAGCGTGGCAAATTCTTCATCACCTTTGTCTGCCATCATTATAACAGGGCCCTGCAGGTCTTTATATTGTAAATCAGAGAGTATTTCCAGGCCATTCGCGCCAGGCAGGTTATAGGAAAGGAGGATGACATTGAACGCTTCTTCGTCGACCTTTTTAAGCAGATTCCCCTCTTCTTGTAACCACATCAACTCATACGAAACACCTGACGGCTTAGAAAGGGCCTCTTTTATTTTTAATATATTCTGTGAATTAAATTCTATTATCAATATCTTTATAATCTTATCTTCCATCAGGCCTCCGTCAATCTTATTATATCCTCAACATGAGAAAGCGCCTCTTGTTCGCCCTTTTTAATAAAATCATTCGCAAGATGAAAATCAGTCGAGCTGGCAGATGAAAGTACAGGTCGCAGGGCAATGTTTGCTTTTTTGCAGCTATTCTCTCCGAGCACATATTCCATGGACTGCATGGTGGCCATGATAACGTCAAAGATGTTGGGTGTAAAAATTTTTCTTAAACGTTTCATTATAGATAAGCCTATCCTTACATTAAAAGGGGCTGTAAGCATAAGATTTTTCTCTTCGCTATCCCTCTTTTTTAAAAGCATATTTTTTTCATATATATCTCTGGGGCCTGGCAAGACATTCACGGCTATTATCTTTTTCACACCCTGCTTTAATAATATATCTACAGGCACAGGATCTGAAACCCCGCCATCAATGATCACTCTTTCCTTTTCGACCTTGGGTTTAAATATGCCTGGCACTGCTATGCTCATATAAACCGCGTCCGCAAGCAAACCCTTCTCTATCACAAGTGTCTCTCTGTTTGCCAGGTCGTATACCATTATCTTAACAGGTATTTCCAGATCTTCAAATGTTTTTTCCTCAAAAATCTTCTTCAGAAACCTCTTCAGTCTTTTTCCAGCCAGGATGCCTGATATAGGTATTGTAAAGTCCAGCAGTCTCATGATCTTTAGCTTGCTTCTTAGTTTTCTTGCTATACTCTCTATCCTGCCTGCAGAAAAACCAAGGCCGTGCATACCTGCTATAAGCGCGCCTATGCTTGAACCTGACACAATGTCTATAGTTATGTGCCTATCCTCCAGCATCTTCAAAACTCCTATATGCGCCAGGCCAAATGCAGAGCCGCTTCCCAGGGCAAGACCCAGTAACTTGCCTGACTCTTTCTTTGCAATACGCAAGATCGCCTTTGAATAAAGGGCGTCCTTGGATTTTAAAACAAGTGGTATCCCGCTTGAGTCTAATGCTGCATCCATGATACCTGGCTCAGGCACAATGGCTGAGATATTTCTTTTAACTAACCACGCCATTTCCTCTTTTGAAAATCTATCGAATATATTCAGCCTGTTTACAATAATGCTTGTCTTGGAGTGAATAGGCTCGAGGTCCTTCTCGAGCAAAACTTCTAAAAATCCATGGCTGGCTCCAAGATCGTCTTTAGTTGAATCCACAAAAAAATGCACGACATCAGAACATGTAAACATCCTATACAGTGACTCGTCTGCCTCGCCTGAGGCATTAATTACAGTATAAAGATAATCTTTTTTTACGTTCTCGATCTGGCGCTCTTTAATGCGGCCTTGCCTTAGGCGCTCTATTTTCACATCACTGCTTATTTTGTATTCCAGAGTACTTAAGACATCAATAAATAAAACTTTGCCTTTTGTAATCATGGCAAGCGCTGCTGCAAGGTTTATTGCATACCATGTCTTTGCCTCTCTGTGCGTAGTGTTATATACTGCTATCACCTTGCCGTTATCGCTCATGCCTCCCATATCCTCCTGGATCTTGGAAACCCCACACCCAACAATAATGCCAGATCAATATCTTCGCGGCTACCTACAATCCCCTCTTTTAAACACAATTCAGCCTGCCTTCTTATGGGGCATAAAAGTCGATTTGCTATGTCTTTTCGTCCGGATGACTGCTGCGTCTTTATTTTATCTCCAAGACCTTGCTCGAGTATCTCGCTGGCCTTATAGGCCACATCATGGCCGATCTCTTCTAAAAGGCGCAGGGGACCCACTGGCATACCAAAATCCAACATTGCATTCTCAATATCCTCTGCATTAAAACCATTTTTCAACATAAAAAGGGCCTCATTTAGATATGGCAGGATCATGCGGTTTACAAGAAATCCGGGACTATCCTTGACCACAAGGGGTATCTTTTTGAAGCTGCGCAAAAAGCCAATAGTTGAGCTCAGGACCTCTTTGCTCGTGAATCTCGTGGGAATAACCTCTACCAGCTTCATCTTATACGCTGGATTAAAAAAATGCATGCCAATAAAACGCTCGGCATTCCTCAATGATCTTGACAATTCCTCAATAGAAATACACGAGGTATTTGTAGCTATTATGCAATCCTTGCGTAACGACTTCTCTATCTGACTAAATAATATCTTTTTCTTTAGCGCATCTTCTATTATAGATTCTATCACTATATCAGTATCCTTGCATACACCATTGCCAAATCTTATGTTTTTAATGCTTGGCCTCATGCCCCTGGAAATCGCATCTTTGCATATATTTTTTATATACGGTCTTGCCTTTTTTAAAACATTCTTATTGGCATCTGTTATATCGACTGGCAATTCTGTCTTTAAGCTTATTAGATAAGCAATATCCCTGCCCATTGTGCCGGCCCCTATAACTGAACATCGCTTTAGGCGCGGGCTTAACAACTCAGGACCTTTATATTTATCAACCAACAAATATGAGGATAGCGCATTCTGTGCTGGCGGTTGAAAGATCTTATCAATCACCTCTTGTCTCTCGACAGCCTCTACCTGTCCAACCGCGTAGGTTGGATTTAAATCCAACCTACGCGGTTGGACAGGTAGCCTTGCAAGCTTCTCATAATCGCATTTTCTTGATTCTGGAATAATCTTGTCTATTATTCCCAGCTCTTTCGCCTCTTTTGCAAAAATCAACTCCCCTTTATCCATAAGAGAATCTGCTCTCTTTGATCCTATCTTTTCTTTTAATCTATGAGGACCGCCAAAACCAGGCGAGATGCCTAATTTTACCTCTGGGAGCCCGATCTTCACTCTCTTGTTTGTAGTAGCAAGTATATGGTCACAAGAGAGCGCCAGTTCCATGCCGCCACCGACACAAGCACCATCTACTATAGTAAAAGTCGGCATCTTTAAGTCAGCTATTTTGCTAAATAGCCTTTGCCCATTTTTACAAAAACTAACCACCTCTTTTTCTGTACGCATGGCAGCAAGCTCTTTAATATCTGCGCCCGCGATAAAGACATTCTGCTTCTTGCTCGTGAAAAACAATGCGCGAAGTTCGACTTTATTACTTGTAACGCTATCTATGATACTCTCAAGCTGCTTGAAATTTTCTTTGGATAACAGGTTTACCTCTGAATCAGGATCATTAAACTCTATAACACCCATATCATCTTTTTTGTAATAGGAGATCATAATAAAAAAAAGAAGCCGATAAAGATTGATCGTATAGACGATCCGGCTTTGCCTGTTATCAGGCTCATCTTTATAACTTTATCGGCTTCAATAAAAGTATAGCACAGTTTTTTACAAATTCAAGGCTACCCAACCAACTTATATACTGCGTCGTGCTCCCTGGTCCTGACCTTTACCTTAATGCCTATTTCCTGTCCTACAGAAGCGCTTGCAATGGGAGCGCGGTCAAGCTGCATAGAATCTACCTTTTCCTTAAATTCAGTTGTGTGGCCTTTAATGACAATAGTATCCCCTTCGGCAAGCGAGCCTTTGGTCAGCTTTATAACAGCTGCTTCAACATGGCCAAAATAATGAGTCACTATTCCGATCTCTTCCAGAGACATGCCAGCAGGTATAGAGATCTTAGATTTTGCCTTTTTCTTCTTGGCAACCTTTCTCTTTGACTTCCTTACAGCCTTCTTTTTCTTCTTCCGCTTTACTACCTTCTTCTTCCTGGCCACTTTTTTCTTGACCTTTCCCTTCTTCTTTTTCTTCATGCCTCACCTCCTTTATTTGAATAAAAATCCTTTATTGTCTGCGAGACCTCTTTGGGTGTGTCTACAACGGTAAAGATGTCCAAATCTTTCTTGTCTATGCGATCTTCCTTTAACATGAAAGTCTTCATCCATTCTACAAGGCCCTTCCAATATTCATTCCCTACCAGTATGACCGGGAATTCTTCTATCTTTTCTGTCTGGATAAGCGTGATAGACTCAAAGAACTCGTCCATTGTGCCGAATCCTCCTGGAAAGATCACAAAGGCCCTGGCGTATTTTACAAACATGACCTTGCGGCAGAAAAAATATCTAAAGTCAATAAGGTTTGTTATGTATTTATTAGGCTTTTGCATAATAGGCACCTGGATGTTTAGACCTATAGAAGCTCCACCCGCATTCTTTGCGCCCTTGTTTGCCGCCTCCATGATACCAGGGCCAGCGCCTGTAATTATTGCATAACCGTCCTTGACCAGGCTTGCTGCAGTCTGCTCAGCTAATTTATAGTATTTATCCCCTGGCTCTGTCTTGGCTGAACCAAACACAGTAACTGCAGGGCCTATACCTGAGAGCTCCTCAAACCCATCAACAAACTCTGCCATTATCCTAAATATGCGCCAAGGATCTTCCTTGGTGAAATCGTAGTTCTTTACCATTAAACCCCCCTCAATGTAGCTCTACCGGTTTGTTCATATAATCCGTATAATCGATCTCTCCTGTCAGCTCCTGTTTGACCATGCGTATACGATCAGCAATATGCGGGTGAGAGCGATAACTTCTATGCGGCCTTATTGGTGCTTCTCTGTTCACCTCTTGCATCTTTTTTAAAAAACTCAGCATTGCCATGGGATCAAAGCCTGCGGCCTTTAGATATTTGATCGCGATCCTGTCTGCAAGCGCCTCATCTTCTCGAGAGTACTCCATGACCAGCTGGCCAAAGGCTGCATTGATCCTGCCATAGTCCTGAGCGCCCTGGCCTGAAAAAACCATGAGTAGCTGCAGTATATTAAATCCCACGCCGCCTTGCAATCTTTTCATGGAGTGTCTTGCTACGACATGCGCCACTTCATGAGCCATTACTGACGCCAGCTCATCATCTGTCTCGACCTTTTCCATAAGTCCTCTAAAAATAAATATATACCCGCCTGGCAATGCAAACGCATTGACATCATCATCATCTATCACCCTAAACGTATAATTTACCTCCTGCCTATCAGAAACAGCAGCAATCCTCCTGCCAAGTTCTCTTAGGCGCTCTGCCTCCAGCGGATCCGGGTCTAATTCAATATCCGGATTCTTCTCAATACTATTCGCGATACTCCTACCCATGTTTATTTCACTCTCAGTGCTCACAAACATAATATCATCCCTACCCGTAACAGCATTATACTCACGCTCCACGCACCCAGCCAATAAACACACACATAGCACCAATATATACTTCATATAGACATAAGTGTATGCCATAAAGGCCCAATCGTCAAATATATTTTTATTGAAGTTTTATTATGCCTAGATAGGTCGAGTTGTAAAGCTAAAAGGAGGCCTGTTCGCTCAGGGGAAAATTTCCCTCCTCGCCCCGCCCTTTCTACGAAAGGGCGGGACTCGGAAACAGGTCGCCTTTCATTTTGCATTTTGGTGGGGCCGAAAAAACTTCACCCACACCATAGGTGTGGGTGTCGAACAGTTTTCGGCCTTTTTGTCTCATAGAATGTGACAAAATAAACCACCAAAATGCAAAATGAAAGACTAAATTTTCAATTCGCGAACAGGCCTCCTTTTAGCTTTACAAAGTAAGCGTACCTAAATAGGGTGTCTATAAAAAACTCAGTGCTTTTTTTGATTTAGTATTTAATATTTTGCCAATAAAGCCTCTTGCTCCTGTCATATCTTTTACTATAGAAGCATAATTAAATTCACTTATGAAAGGAGCTGTATTTATTGCCGCATTACGCAGTCTCTTTGTTTCCTCTTTTGATGGACGGGTTTCCTTCCAAATATTCTTAATGATTCCTGCAAGATGGGGTGTAAAGTTGCTTCTTATAAAATCTCCCACTTCTTTTTTACTGCGAATTATTGCTGTAATATACATTATAACCTCATCTTCATCTAAGCCAAAGAACTCCATTAACTGATAAATCTGGCCAAATGAAGAAGGATCAGATCTAGCTAATTTTTCCCATCTTAAATGCATTCTTTCATGCCACAGTAAAGACATGACTATTTCTTCTAATGTCCTGTTCCAACTACTAGAATTAACCTCTACTTTTATCCAATCAGGATTTAACACTTTAGAAGCTTTAAAAAAACATCCATCCCCCTTTTTATATAGCTCTAACAATTTAGATGCCCCTGGCAACCTCAAGGCAGACGCTTTGTTAAGGAGTGACAATATCTCTTTATTTTCAACTGAATCTTCTGAGGCTGTTTTTTCTGAAATTGCTAGTGCAGTATTGCTTTCGCTTCCTAAGTTTAATAGCGAGAAAAGCTGGTCCGTAACCACATAGGTCTTGAAAGGAGAATCTGTACGAACTTGGTGTATTAACTTCTCCTCCGACGGAATACTTGGCGAGTCATTTTTATCATCCTGCTCGAAATTCAGAGGAACTCTTAGGCAATCTGCGTCGATCGAATACGCTGGATTTGGGCACAAAAATGCTCCTATTAATGTAAATAGCAAGGCTATATGATTTACCTTTCTCATATAGATCATCTTAGCCCAAACAAGGAGGCCTGGGAGCGAATTGAAAATTTAGCCTTTTATGTAGCATTTTGGCGGTTTCTATGGCTCATTATATGAGCCCAAAAGGCTGAAAACTGTCCGACACCCACACCTATGGTGTGGGTGGAGTTTTTTCAGTCCCGCCAAAATGCGGAATAAAAGGCGACCTGTTTCCGAGCCCCGTCCTTTTGGCTAAAAGCCAAAAGGACGGGGCGAGGAGGGAAATTTTCCCCTGAGCTCCCAGGCCTTCTTGTTTGGGCGACACAGGTAATTATCTAAAAATCAATAATAAAGTTCCTAAGAGGAAGAATAATACCGCGGTGGATAGTTTTACCAGGCCTAGGTGTTTCTGCATGAATTTGGAGAAGGTGGTTGAGGTGGCGCCGAAGAGGCCTAGGATGAATACGGCTATTAGGGGTAGGATAAAGGCTAGGTTGTAGAGTACGAGGTATGCGAATGCGGATATGGCCTTGCCAGGCATCCTCATTACAAACGCTATAGTGGGGAGATAGACCTGGCCAGTGCAAAAGGATTCAAGGATAGACACCATAAATCCCGCGGTAAACGCGACCCATATTATCTTGGCGATATTGTGCTTCTCGCCCCTGAAATCAGAGCCAATGACCGAATGGATCCTCTTCTTAATAGATTCCGGAAGTTTCAATATGATACTGCTAGTATCCTTTGTCTTCTTGAATCTAAAATAATCCACAAGGCTCAGGATTCCGAGCAAAATAGCAAGCCCGCCTATCAGAATATTTATAGCAAGCATTACATAACTAAATCCACTCAATATCTTTAAAAACCTGAAGATCCCCAGGCCAATAAGAAGATACGCGATAAATACAGCCACAGTAAAAGACGCGCCCGCGAAAAACATCTCACGCCTACGATAACCAACAAACGCAAGAAACGATATAAAGAACACTATAGTCGTAAAAGCGCAGGGATTAACGCCATCGAGCAGTCCTGCCGCCATAACAGTATATACACTAAAGGATTCAAACTTGGACAGGATAAGTGACTCTGTAGGCGGGTGATATTCAGCGGCCTCGAGAGCTAATTCCTTGTTTTTTTTTAGAATAGCTGGATCCTCTTCCAGGGCATCGTGTATAACCTCATCCAGCCTGGAAAAGATCTCTTCCTTGCCCATTAAAACATATCCTGAGACGATGACCTCAGGCACATAACCGCCTTCTATCCCGTATAGATTCTCGAGCTTAGTCATGTACTCGAAATTTTTCGTAGTGCCTATGTCAAGGTGCTCCAGCGTGATAGCATCGCCATATTTCTGCTTGATCTCAGGCAATAGTTCCTTTTCTATATCCATGCATGCCTTGCACCCTGCTGTGTAAAAAACAAGGACCTTTAATGGCCTATCGAAAAGCAATGACCCTACCGCCACAGAGTCCATTTCCTCTATCTTTTGTGACTTCGGCAGCCTTGAGGAAATATCAGCTACTACATTAATACCGTCGTATTCTTCCCCTAGCGGCGTAGATTCCCATGTATATGAATGGACTTTACCCTTGTACAGTTTTAGATCTAACCTTCCTATCTTTCTTGAATGATAAGAAGTCGGCATGACCAGCGTATCATTTATCTTCATGGGCTCCTGGCTCTGAGCATCCCAGTGCCCGCTAAGTATTACATCTATTCCCTCAACACTCTTTGCGAGATCTATTGAATATGGCAGGCCCAGATGGCCAAGCACGATAATTACATCTGAGTTAGCCCTTAACTCAGGGATATATTTGGAAATAGTTTTTTTATTCGACAGTATGTCCAGTCTCTTAGAATTAAGAACGTAACGCTCATTTACAAGCCCGATAATACCCACCCTTAAACCATTCTTCATAGTCTTTATTATATATGGCTTTGAAAAGGGCTCTTCTGTATTTTTATCCACTATATTCGCTGATATCAGAGGAAATGACAGGCCGTCCTCTTGCTGTCTTAAGAAAGATTCTCCTAGAACAAGGTCGCTCTCGCCAATATTCATTACATCATATTTCATGAGCTTCATTGCCTCAAATGAAATAGACGCGTTGCGCGCTACATCTTCTTTCTTTAGATCCGCTGTAAGCAGAGACACGACATCCCCTACATCTAATAGCAGGACATCATCTACCTTTTTCCTTACCTCAGAGAGATATTCATATCTTCTATTAAGGCCGCCAAAATCATCCTTAGGACAATGGCAATTCTCCAGCTCTCCGCGCATATCTCCTGTAAAGACAATAGTGAGTTTCTGGGATCTTGCAAGGCAGGGCTGCGCGATCAGGATGGCGAATATTAGCGCTAAAATTGTTTTTATCACCTTTTTATGCATTATATATAAGTATACCACAAAAAAGGCCCCAATTAAAGTCTTTGTGGGGCCTTTTTTGCAACTATTCGTATTATTGCTTATCTTACATTACTTCAATTATAGGAACTGGAGTTGCATTTACTGTGGCCACCAGCGTATCAACTGCAGTATTGCACTCAGTACCTGAATCATCCTTAACTGTTAGAACCACTTTATAAAGGCCTATGCCCTTGTAAGCATGCCTTACCTTTGTCCCTTGCGCAGTTTGGCCATCACCAAAATCCCATGTATACGTAAGGTTATCATTATCTGGATCAAATGAATCTGACGCATCAAATTCAACCTCGTCATTAACGCAGATCAAAAGATCCCCGCCAGCCTCTGCTACAGGAGGTGTGTTTACGTTAAGGTAATGCACCTTTGTCGAGCCTGAGCAATCTGAATTTTTACCATCATCAACAAACAGCGTTGCTTTATAGAGCCCACCCTTTGCATAATTATGCTTTACGTTAGCTCCGCTTTCAGTAGTACCATCGCCAAAATCCCAAACATAATCCAGCTTATCTCCGTCAGGATCGTTCGATAACGCGCCGTCAAACTTTATCCCCTCGTCAACACAGGCAATGTCCTTAGAGCTTATGTCTGCGGTGGGATTGGAGTTGACATTCACTGAAATGGCATCTGTCGCGCTTGAACACTCTGCGCCAGCACCATCATCTACCTTAAGAGTAGCATTATAAAGGCCTCCTTTTGCATACTGATGAGAGACCTTTTTTCCTCTGGCTGTTTTTCCATCGCCAAAATCCCATAGATAGCTAAGAGTATCCCCGTCATTGTCAAACGACAAAGAGGCATCAAACTCTGCCTTCTCTGTCAGGCATATGTTTATATCGTTTCCTGCGTTAGCCATTGGCGCCCTGTTTAAGTTAACAAGCTTTGTCGCAGTTGACTTATTGCAATCTGTATAGGTATTGTCGGTAACAAGGAGTTTAGTCGCGTACTCTCCGCCCCTTTCATACCTATGAGTGACTACCTTGCCTTCCTCTGTCTCGCCATCACCGAAATCCCAGACATAAGTCAGATTATCATTATCCGCGTCCTTTGACTTTGACGCGTCAAAAGTGACTTCCAGGGGATCATTAGGATCTTTCTTGCACAACATTATATCTTTACCCGCGTCAGCGATAGGTGCGGTATTTACTGCTACATTTAATCTATCCACGCCTGTATCGCACATGGTCCCTGAATCATCGACTACAGTAAGCGCGACTTGATAATCTCCGCCTTTAGCGTATTTATGAGAGACCTTTACGCCTTCAGCTGTCTCGCCATCGCCAAAATTCCATTTGTATGTCAGATTATCTTCGGGACTATCTGTTGACTGTGTGCCATCGAATAGTATCTCTGTATCAACACAGGTCACATTAGGGCCGTCTGCTATAGCGCATGGCGGCTGATTGACTTTTACGACCTGCTGAGTCGAAGCTGTATTACAATCCACCTCTGAGGCATCTGTAACTGTCAGCTTGACAAGATATTTTCCAGCATCCTTATAGGTATGCATGTTCTTTAACTGTGTGCTGGTAGTACCATCACCAAAATCCCAGAAATACGCAAGGGTCTGATCATCTGGATCGTAAGACTTTGAACCATCAAATGTAAATGTATTACATGAAAGCTTTGACTCCATCCATGGCTCTTCCTTTGCCTTAGCCTTAGTAGGCCGCTCAACAAAGACCCTCTTAGGTCCTCCTGCGCCAGGTGTAAAAAATACAGGAACTGCCGCGCCATCGCCTGTTGTCAGATACATCGCCATGTTTGCATTGGGCTGCCTGTCCTTTGTTATTTCATATACCCATCTCTTGCCAGCATCAGATGGCAGAACATCTACTTCAGTATTTGCCCATATGCCGGTCCCAGAACCTTTTATACTGTAAGAACGAGATGCGCTTACGAGCTCTATATCTCCTCCGGTCGCGTCCAGATCATAATTGTACTCGATTATCTTTGCCGCGTCCGCGGGTATTGCGGGATAAAGCGCCATCTTTGTTCCGCGCTTCTCTGATAGTCTTAATGAAAGCGCGTAGCTGAATGCCTCCATTGTATCCGGTGATATCTCAAGGGCAAAGACATTGTTGTCATCCCCTGACAGCCCTTCAGCAACTATCTTAAAATATCTGAAATTTCCTACTTTCTCACCCTTGTCCGCTTCTATAGGAGAAAAGTGATAAAACTTTTTGTCATAGGATTCATCTTCTCCGAACTCCTGGGAATCCAGAAGCGTACCTTCAAGAAAATCTACGATCTTTGCCTCGCTTATCCCTGCTATGGATGAATACGCTTTCTTTCCGCCAAAAATAGAAAAGCGGGTCGAGGTATTCCATTTTCCACTCTTTTCATCAATATAATCACCGACATCAGGATCATAGATGGATATTTCTATGTTACCAGTGTAATTCTCAGGAACTCTCAAGAATACGACTTGGGGCGCCTTTTTTGCGCCATAACTTTTTCTTCCATCCTCGCCAAAGGTATATAAATACCTGAGCTTACTCTCTTCTGGTGGTATTCTATAGCAAAGAGCATCCTTTACTATAGCAAAGCTTAAAAACAACACTGATGCGATTATGATATGCAATGTCTTCCTGCACATATGTTACCTCCTTGTTTGTTTTTTGTTCCCAATTACTTAATAAGTATTATAAAGTATTTAATCTAACATGTCAACAAAAAAAATAACTATTTTTTAACGTTATTATACGATTATAGCTTGTTTTTTACGGTATTTATGGCATACTTTAAGTAGAAACAAGTAAATAATATGGAACGACAAAGGCAAACCACTTGAAAGAGTGGGACGTCATGAACCACAGAAGGTTCATGATCCCGTACTTGAGCGAAGCGAATAGTACGGGGCAAAACCACGGGCCCTGAGCAAAGCCAACGAAGTTGGCTGCGTCGAAGGGTGGCCGGGTTACCGAAACCATATGAAGAAACTCATAATTATAGCACTAACATTATCCCTCTTATCCGTCTTTCCAGGCAATGCTGGCTCAACTCACGCTATATATAAAGGTACAGCATCATGGTATTCCCAGACTGATCCTGGAATCTTAGAGACAACTGCCAACATGGAGATCTTTGATGATTCAAAGCTAACATGTGCCATGTGGGACCTGCCTTTTAATACCCTTCTAAAAGTCACGAATCTCGATAATAATAAATCTATATATGTAAGGGTAAATGACAGGGGTCCTGCTAAGAGACTAGTGAATCGTGGCAGGATAATAGATCTCTCAAAAAGGGCATTCTCTTATTTAGACGATCTAGGTAAAGGGTTGATTAAAGTCAGAGTGAAGATTGTAAAGCTATAACAACTCTGCGGCAAGGCTGGCTAGACTTGAGCGTTCGTTTTGAATAAGGGAGATGTGGCCAAACATCTCCTGACCTTTCATCTTCTCAACCGCATAGCTCAGACCATTAGAAGAAGAATCAAGATAGGGACTGTCTATCTGATATGGGTCTCCTGTTAAGATCATCTTTGTGTGATTCCCTGCGCGGCTGACAACAGTCTTTATTTCATGCGGCGTAAGATTCTGCGCCTCATCCACTATAATAAATTGATTAGGAATGCTCCTTCCTCTCATATATGTCAATGCCTCTAGCTGCAAAAGATCAGAATCTATTAAATCCTCAATGTGTTCTTTTCTCTTTCTTATGGTCAAGATGTATTCCAGATTATCATAAATTGGCTGCATCCAGTTTATAAGCTTCTCTTCCTTTGTGCCAGGAAGGTATCCTATGTCTTTTCCCATAGGTATAACAGGTCTTGAAACAAGAAGCCTCTTGTACGCATGCTCATCCACTGCCTTCTTTAAGCCAGCTGCCAAGGCCAGAAGTGTCTTCCCAGTACCTGCCTGGCCTACGAGCGTTACTAGCTTCACGCTATCATCCATTAAAAGATCAAATGCCATGGCCTGCTCTTTATTCCTTGGCTTGATCCCCCAGGCATCGCTTGCCTCAGGCCTTAGAGCCATCGCGCCTTTTTTCTTGTGGCAAAACCTTGCGAGGGCAGTATGTTTTTCGTTTGTACTGTCTTTCAATAAAACATATTGATTTGGAAATATATCCTTGTCTTTGATCTCTAGAAATTTTTTATTATAAAACCTGTCTATATCTTTTCTATCTACCAGGACCTCTTTCCACCCGCTATAAAGCCTGTCCATGTCCACCTTTTGTTTTTCAAAATCCACTGCCTTTATGCCAAGGGCATCTGCCTTGACTCTTGCGTTGATATCCTTTGATACAAAGACAACTATGGATCCCTTCTGCTGCAGGCTATATGCTGTCATCAGGATCTTGTTATCCCTTTCTTCGCGAGAAAGATCAAAAGGCTTTTTTATATCTACATGCATGATTATGCGTAAGAGGCCTCCTCCTTCCAGAGGCACACCTTCACCTAATCTGCCTTTTTCTCTCAGCTCATCCAGCATCCTTATGGTAGCACGGGCATTCCTGCCTTTTTCATCGCTATCCTTTTTAAATATGTCCAATTCCTCTATGACATCAATAGGCAGGACGACCTCGTTATCAGCAAACGATTCTAAGGCACTGGCATTATGAAGAAGTACATTTGTGTCTAATACAAATATCTTTCGCATATGTTTACAAAAAAATCCCTCAGGAGATTTCTCTCCCGAGGGATTTTGCATTCATGTTGTAATCGACTTAAAAAGCAACAGCTACTGAAGCTATGACTTCTGTAGCTGTGTCGTTGTTAGTAGGGGTCGCGCTATCAAGAGAATTATCAAACGCAGCTCCTGGAATAAACCAACCAGTTGCAAGGCTCATGGTAACATCTTCAGTGTAAGCATAATCTAAGACTATGTCTACCTCATCACCAAGATCCTTATCATCCTTTACATAATACGCGGCGCTGCTTCCACCGTTTAAGGTCCTAGCATTACTAGCACCAACAGCATTGGTTGAATACCACGCCTCAGCCAATCTGAAGTTGTAATAATCCACAGATACAGTAAGGTCCTCTATAGGCTCTGCGCTGGCACCAACACATATTGTACGGCCATTTGAATCAACGCCATCATTAAGGCCGTCAAATATTCGGTTTGCGATCATGCCGTGGGTCTGATCTTCGAACATCGGATCCCATGCATTAACTTCTGTTACTGTGGTTGAGAAATCATCATCTGTAGTTGCGCCATCACTGGTCTGTCCAGAACGATAGGCATAAGCTGTTCTCAAAGATAGCCCTGGCAAAAAGCTAACGCTGTCACTCAAGCCATCGTATGCTAATGCAAGATCAAGTGCCCATGCATCACGATCAATTATCCTGTCAGGTGTGGTGCTTTGTATATCTAGATAATCACCTCTCTGAATAGCAACTTCGCCACTCAACAGCAAACCATCTACTGGCGCTAAGTTACCGTTTACGCCAAAAACATCGCATACATCTGCTCCGCCAACTTCAGTAGTGTTTATGACTCCCCTTCTGTCACGCCTTGAGAAAAAATAACCTTCAACAGCTGCATTGTACTCATTATCAAAATCATAAGCTACATTGACACCCCAAAGATCCATATCATCTCTTGGCTGAGCAGTACCAGCTGTGGTTGCTACGAGTTGGACTTGTGCATCAATCTTTGAATAAATGAGGTCCACTACTATTGGGCTGTAATCCAATGTTGCCCTTATTGCGTCAAACGCCTTAATGGTACTTAAGTCATCTGCGGCGAGTCTAGCAACTCCCTCTGAATCATTAGTAGTCGGATCGCCAACAACTAAGGCATTACCGAATAGTAGATTTTGTCTACCAATCGTAACTGTTAAAGGAGAATAAAAACATTCCTTTAATGTCACGTATGCCAGATCAAGATCGATGTCTGTTCTTGCGCCATCGCTAACGTTACCTGAATCTATGGCATCCGCATATTCCTCATCCCAATCTCTCTCATTTACTACTCTTACAGTTGTTGATACATTGTCTGTAAGATCCGCATCTATTCTGACTCTGGTAGTGGTCATAAACCATACGTCATTGTCTTTAACGCTTGTTCCTTCTCCTGTATCGTCTGCCAAGAAATCATAGTCAGCACGATAGATCATCTTTGAATCGATATCGCCGCTTACTTTTACGTTCTGCACTTCTGCGAACGCAGGTGCTGCTAAGAAAGCAACAGCCGTAAGTACGATACATAGTGTCATTAACTTCTTCATTTAGTTTTCCTCCTTGGTTTAAATCTAATTTATTGTATTTTTAGGATGAACCTAAAAATTATCCTACTTATATATAATATATCGCCTTTTAGTTGACTGCTTCCGGCTATTCGGTGTTCCCTCCTCTCTCTGCCTGATTAAAGCGGTCTATAGCGGTATATTCACACTTTCCTATTTATTAAGAAAAGAGTATACCTTATATATATAATAATGTCAAGGGTATTTAATTATCCCTGATCTCGACCTTCATGGGCCTTGACTTGGGTGAAATGGCTATAATGAGGGTGCTTTTTCTGCCTTTTCCTTCAATAGTCACTATGCAGCTCTCCCCGCTCTTTTCGTAATTTAACATCCTTCGCTCGTATTCTATGATATTTATAGGGTTCCAGTTATACATGGGCATCTGCTGTTTGTAGAACGCTACTACCTGGTCTGCTGTCTTTGATCCTGTGTATTTCAAGAGCGCGACCCTTGTCACATCATTCTGGAACGCGAATGATTCGGCATTGAGTACCTTGAAGCCTGTAGGCACAGGTACGTCTTCGAGTCGCAGCATTGCCGCGACATCTAAAGAAGTATCACCACTGCTTGAGTAAGAACTGCTTCCAGACATTGTGGTGCAACCGGACAATACTATTAGGGACAAGAAACATGGGACAAGGAACAAGTATAATAGCTTCTTCATGATTACCTCCTCTTTTTATATTTCTATAAAGTTTACTACACTAACTTCTTTATGTCAAGTAAGCGGCAGGCCAATCTTTCTGAGTTTGCGAAAATCCCTTTTGCCTCTTTTTGGTTAAGGCCTGCTGCGAGTAAAATATTTTTTGCGAATTGTTTTGTGATCAAGTCTCCTGGTTGGTGTGAATCTGTGTTAATGACTAGCTTGGCGCCTGTTGCGCCAGCCATCTTCGCGACATGGCCATTAGCCAATGAATGCCCTGAGCGCGATGTGATCTCAAGGTGTACGCCTTTAGCGCTGGCCAGCTTTGCATCTTCTAAAGATATTAGTCCGGGATGCGCCAAAATATCCGCGCCAGAAACTATCGCTTCTTTGTTTGTTCCAGGCATCACTGGTTCAACTAAACTCTCTCCATGCACCACTACGAGTTTGATTCCTTTGGAACGCACAAATTTAATAGCACCTTTGATCGATGCGATCGGCATGTGCGTTATCTCAACGCCAGGTATTGCCTTTATCTTCCAATGTTTATTTATATCCTTGCAAGCCTTTAAAATCGCATCGCAGATAAATTCAATATTAGACGCGCCCACATGATCAGTTATGCCAATAACCCTGTAGCCCTTATCCTCCGCCCGCCTCGCAAGCTCCGTAGGCAAAACCGCCCCATCACTCAACCAACTATGCGTATGCAAATCAATCATCGCTTACTCCTTTATATTATGGCTTGCCACCCGCCACTCACATATAGCGATTCTTCGTAGCATGTTATGGGTGGTTTACCACCCGAAGCATGCTTCGAAGATTCGCCCCATATGAGCGTAGGGTGGCGTCCCTAAGAGGATTCGAACCTCTGGCCCCAAGTTTAGGAAACTTGTGCTCTATCCATCTGAGCTATAGGGACACATTAGTACCAGCACAGGAATGCAACTTGCCTGCCCCGTTCCAAATTCTTAAAGGTCATCAAGTAATCTATAATAATTGGCCTCTACAAATTTACAAATAACTAATAACTTACCGCTCAGAATTTGGAATGGGGTGCTCTATCCATCTGAGCTACAGGGACGTTCTTGCGTATATTACTGCAACTCTTGTGTAATGTTGAATGTGTAATGTGTAATGAACCAAGTTGCCCCAATTACATTACACTTTACACCTTACACATTACACAAACCTAGTACTTGACCATGGAATACACCGGAATATCCCCAAGCTTCGCACGGCCATTCAGGGCTGAGAGTTCTATTACAAAAACGATCTCTGCGATTTCGCCCTTTAGCTTTTTTACAAGATCTATTGCTGCTGATATTGTGCCGCCTGTTGCCAGGAGATCATCTATCAACAAAACCTTTGAGCCTGGCTCAAGCGCATCCTCATGGATCTCCAGCGTGTCTTCTCCATACTCTAAAGAATATGTAGCGCTTAATGTCTTGTAGGGTAATTTCCCCTTTTTTCTTATGACTGTCAATGCTGAGCCTAATTTATACGCCAGGGCGCTACCAAAGAGAAATCCCCTCGAATCAATAGCCACAACCGAATCGATCTTCTTATCTTTATACCGCTCGTACAGGATATCTATCACTTCTCTAAATTTTTCCTTGTTACCCAAAAGAGTGGTGATGTCCCTAAAGAGGATTCCTTTCTTTGGGAAATCGGGTATATCGCGTATGAAACTTTTTAAACTTTCCATGTTAGTACTCTCCTAACTCGCCGCTTTGTTGGATAATATATATTCTTAATTTTTCCAACGCAGCGCTTTCGATCTGCCTGACTCTTTCACGCGTTATGCCAAAGACCTTTGCTGCCTCGCCAAGCGTATGAGTAGTGCCGTCATTCAAACCAAAACGCAAACCCAGTATCTTCTTCTCTCTGTCATTCATGCGGCTCAACAGGCTCTCGACTCTTTCTCGGCGTAATTTTTCTGTTATGTTCTCCATAGGAGATGTGCTTGTCTCATCCTGTATAAGATCCATGAACTGCCCTGTGCCATCATCACCGATAGGCGCGTCCAGCGAAGAGATCTTTGTGGCTATCTCACTTATCTCTCTTACCTTTTTCATCGGAAGCCGCATCTTTTTTGCAACCTCTTTTACCTTGGGCCGCCTGCCGTATTTCTGGGTCAGCTGTTCAGTTATTCTTTTCCACCTGTTTATTATCTCTGTCATGTAAACAGGTATCCTTATTGTCTTGCCCTGATTCGCAATGGCACGCGTTATGTATTGCTTTATCCACCAAGCACCATATGTGCTGAACCTGTAACCTCTATGAGGGTTGAATTTTTTAACTGCCTTAATAAGGCCAAGATTTCCCTCCTCTATAAGGTCCATCATTGGAACACCCAGCTTTGAGTATCGCTTAGCAATATTAATCACGAGCCTCAAATTAGACTGGATCATTTTCCTGCGCGCCTTGGCATCGCCTCTCTTGACTTTACGCGCAACAGATTGTTCTCCTTCAGGAGTAAGAAGAGGTATATCCTTGATCGCCCTCAAATAAAGTTTTATTGCATCCACTGTGTACCTCTCTTGCTTTCGACGTTTGTGTAATGTGTAATGTTTAATGTGTAATGAAACCAAGCAACCCCAATTACCTTACACATTACACAAGATACGTTATTTCCCGTTAAGCAAGGCTGCTTGAGCAGCTGCTAGCCTTGCGATAGGCACCCTGTAAGGAGAACAGCTCACGTAGTTCATGCCAACGTTATGACAGAACTTAACTGATCTTGGCTCTCCGCCGTGCTCTCCGCAGATACCGATCTTGAGTTTCTTGCGAGCTTCTCTTCCGAGCTTGATGCCCATCTTAATAAGAGAACCTACGCCTTCCTGATCGACTGATTGAAAAGGATCCTCAGGCAAGATCTTTTTGTTTATATAGTCCGGCAAAAATACACCTGCGTCATCACGGCTGTAACCAAACGTCATCTGAGTCAGATCGTTTGTGCCGAATGAGAAGAACTCTGCCTTTTCAGCGATCTTATCAGCTATTAATGCCGCGCGCGGGATCTCTATCATCGTACCTACAAGATAATTTACTTTCTTTTTTGCCTTTTTAATTACTGCCTTGGCTGTTTCGCGGACAATAGGTTCAAGAAAATCAAACTCCGCCTTTGTCCCCACCAGAGGTATCATTATCTCGGGCAAGACTTTTATGCCTTTTTTTGCCATATTGCAGGCTGCCTCCATGATCGCCCTTGTCTGCATGACGCAGAGCTCAGGATATGTGACAGATAGCCTACATCCACGATGACCCAGCATAGGATTCATCTCATGCAGGCTCTTAACAAGATCTTTTATCCTGGCAGGTGTTTGCTTTAATCTCCTTGCCATTTCCTTTATGCCTGACTCATTGTTCGGCAGGAATTCATGTAGCGGTGGATCCAGTAACCTTATAGTAACAGGCAATCCATCCATCTCCTTAAATATGCCCTCAAAATCCTTTCTCTGAAAAGGCAACAGTTTCTTAAGCGCCTTTTCCCTTGCCTCTTTGTCCTGGGCAAGAATAAACTCCCTGACAGCCCATATCCTTTCGCCTTCAAAAAACATATGCTCTGTCCTGGTAAGGCCTATGCCTTCAGCGCCAAGCCTGCGCGCAGCCAGAGAATCCCTTGGTGTATCTGAATTCGTGCGCACATTTATCTTGCGATACTTATCAGCCCATTCCATGATCTGGTTGAACATTTTATAAATTTCGCTCTTCTTTGCTGAGGAGTTTTCTTCTACTACTCCTGCAATAACAGGACTCGAGGAAACCTTGATATCTCCCAGCATGACTTCCCCAGTCGAACCATCCAGAGAAATAAAATCACCTTCCTTTATCGTCTTTCCAGCAACCCTTATCTCTTTCTTTGTATAATCAATATTTAACGCGCTGCATCCAGCTATACAGCATTTTCCCCAGCCCCTGGCAACAACAGCAGCATGAGAAGTCATGCCTCCAGTTGATGTCAATATCCCTACTGCGGCATGCATACCCGCGACATCTTCAGGAGATGTCTCGTGCCTGACCAGGATAACCTTTTTGCCTTTACTCTTCCATACTTCAGCATCCCTTGCAGTAAATACTACCTGGGCTGATGCTGCGCCAGGACCAGCAGGAAGGCCTTTAGCAACTACAGTAGCATTGGATTTTGCCTTGGGTTCAAATATAGGGAAAAGAAGCTGATTGAGCTGATCCCCCTCTATCCTCATAATGGCTTCTTTAGGGCTGATCATTTTTTCTTTTACCATGTCGTACGCTATCTTTACAGCTGCCAGGCCTGTACGTTTGCCAGTGCGCGTCTGCAGCATGTAAAGCGTGCCTTCCTGGATAGTGAATTCCACGTCCTGTATATCCTTATAATGCCTCTCTAGCTTATACCTGATAGCATCGAGCTCTTTGTAAACTTTTGGCATTTCTTTTTTCAAGTCGCTGATTGGCTCTGGCGTCCTTATGCCAGCCACGACGTCTTCGCCCTGCGCATTTATAAGAAACTCCCCGAAAAATTTATCCTCGCCAGTAGATGGGTTACGCGTAAAGGCAACGCCTGTGCCTGAAGTATTGCCCATGTTACCGAATACCATTGCCTGGACATTTACAGCTGTTCCGAAAAGTCCGGTGATCCTGTTGATCCTCCTGTAAACTACAGCCCTTTCTGTATTCCATGATCCGAATACCGCCTTTACAGTAGCCATCAGCTGATCCTTGGCATTATTTGGAAAAGGTTTTTTGACATGTTTCTCATACACCTTTTTATATTCTCCGACTAATTCCTTTAACTGACCTGCTGTAAGCTCATTGTCCAGTTTTACTCTGTATTTCTTTTTCAGGGCATGGATCTTTTCTTCAAAATGCTCATGGTCAACGCCCATCACCACATCACCGAACATATCAATAAACCTTCTATACGCATCCCATGCAAGGCATTCGTTCTTGGTCTTTTTAGCCAGGCCTACAACAGTCTGATCATTTAGGCCCAGGTTAAGGACTGTATTCATCATGCCAGGCATGGAAACAGCAGCGCCGCTCCTCACTGATACTAAAAGCGGGTTGTTGATGTCGCCGAGCTTCGCGTCCATTACCTTTTCAAGCTTTATGATATTTGCGTCGATCTGCTTCTGAAGATCAGCAGGATATTTTTTGCCGTGCTTATAATAATAATCGCACACCTCTGTTGAAATAGTAAATCCAGGAGGAACTGGAACTCCTATATTTGTCATCTCTGCGAGGTTAGCACCTTTACCTCCGAGAAGCGTTTTCATCTTTGTATTTCCGTCTGCTTTTCCTTTGCCAAAAAAGTACACCATCTTGCTCATGCTTTAAACCCCTTTCTATCTAATTTATGTTAGAAAAATCCCAATACTACCAATACTACCAAATAAATCCCAATTTCAAAATCCCAAACATGGTTTTGGATTTGGGATTTTGGATTTATTTGGGATTTGGTAGTATTTGGATTTTGGATTTTTCATCTCACTAGTATCTGTGGCAGTAATGCCAAGTCCGCAATACGTTCTGTGTATAACCTGTTGATCGCCTTCATCATTGCCAGGCGATTAAGTCGCAACGACCTATCTTTATCATTCACCATTACATTGTCAAAAAAATCATGCAATGCCCTGTAAAATGCCTGGGCATATTTCTTGGTCGCCTCTACGTATTCTTCTTTATCAATTAGCGCGCTTATCTTATCTTTCGAATCTAAATATGCCTGCCAAACATCTTGCTCTAATTTTTCCTTGAAAAGCCCTTTATTCACTTCGCTGATTTTTTCATTCTTTGCACCTTTTAAGATATTGCTCGTACGCTCTACGACCTTTGCTGCTTCTAAAAAATACCTCTCGTTAGCCACAGAACTCAATGCCTCGATTCTATTAAATATATCAACTATGTCAGAACGCCCTGAGTCCAGTACTGCCCTTTTTAATTCAATGGGCCTTATGTCTCCCATTAAAAACTCCACCCTATCCTTTATATAATCAGCGACCTTCTCTTTTGAAGTCTTTAATTTGTTACCGTATAGCTGAATTGCTTTTTCTACTAGCTCTACTATTTCAAATCTCAGAGACTGATCTTTTACAATGCGAATAAGGCCTAGCGCGTTTCTTCTTATACCAAACGGATCAAAACTTCCGCTTACTTCCTTGGTTACTCCTAAAAAACCAACCACATTATCTATCTTATCGCTGATCGCGAGGATCGCGCCCTGTTTTGTCTTAGGCAAGTCATCTTCCAGGCCCTGAGGAAGATACTGCTCGCCTATGGCTAGCGCAATATCTTTTTCTTCTTTGTTTCTCAATGCATATTCTCTTCCCATCACACCCTGCAGGCTAGGAAACTCGCCCACCATGTGAGTGACAAGATCTACTTTTGAAAGCTCGGCTGATTTTTCTATATTCTTTTTCAAAGAACTGTCTACGTTTAATCTGTCGCAGATAAAAACGCAAAGTACTTTCAGGCGTTCGATTTTTTCGAACATATTACCTAAATCCTTGTGAAAAATCAAGTCTTTTAATTGAGGGATATTATCCGAGAGGCTTCTTTTTATATCCTCGTCGAAGAAAAACAGGCTATCCTTTAGTTTTGCCTCTAAGATATTTTCATAATTTCTTCTAACCAGCCTTATGTTCCTGCCGCTGCCGTCTATTACAGCGATAAACCTGTTTGTGAGTCTATCTTTTTTCACAACAGGAAATATCCTCTGATGTTTTGCCATGCTGGCCCTGAGCACATCTTCTGGCAATGCCAGAAATTTCTTGTCAAATTCTCCGCTGAATACCGTGGGGGAATTCACCATAAACGTTATCTCTTCCAGGAGCGCTTCATCAACGCATTGATCTGCCCTGAGTTTCTTTGTCTCGCGCAGGATCAATCTTTTTATCTCAGTCTTTCTTTTGTCTGAATCAGATAATTTTATTTTCTTTAGGTCTTTCGCTGAGGGGATGTTTCCGAGTCTTATATCTAAATGCTCTTTGCCGAATAATGCCAAGACTGACTCTATCGGCCTTGCAAAACGCAAACCAGAATCATCCCATCTCATTGTCTTTGGAAAATAGATATTCCTTATAATGCGCGGGGTTATTTCTTTAAGAATATCTTTTGTATTGCGGGCTTTTTCTTTTTTCTCAACAACTACATATTCGCCTTTTGGGGTCTCTTTGATTTTCAAATCCTCTATTTTCACACCCTGATTTTTTGCAAAACCAATAGCTTGCTTTGTAGGGTTACCGTTGTCGTCAAAGGCTATTCTTTTAGGTGGGCCTAGAATTTCCTTGGAGCTTTCCTTCTGGCACACATCCATATCTTTTATATAGCAAATCAATGAGTTCTTTGTACCTAAATTTACTGTGAGGTTATGGTCAAAAGCTATGCCTAACTTGGTTAGCTCTAAATGAAAATCACTGCATAGACTATCTAAAGCTCCCCTTACATAGCCTGCCGGCAACTCCTCCACATTTATCTCTAACAAAAAATTCTTCTTCATAGGTTCGTGTGTTCGAGGCCGGACCTCGGCTTTTGGCTTGCCAAAAGCCGAGGTCCGGCCTCAGATTTTGAGATACAACTCCGCGCATTTCTTGGCTAAAGAACGGATCCTGCCTATGTAGCGTGGGCGTTCGCTCTGGCTTACAGCGCCGCGGGCATCAAGTATATTAAAGGCATGTGATGCCTTTAAGACAAAACTATATGCCGGGTAGACCAATTTTTTCTCCAGCAGGGCCTTTGCCTCTTTCTCAAAAGATTCAAAACCTTTTAGATGCATATCTATATCTGCTTCGTCAAAATTATATTTAGAATATTCTATCTCGTGTTTCTTGTGCAAGTCTCCGTATTTTACGCCTGGCTGCCATTCTAGATCAAAGACATTGAACTTATTCTGTATAAACATTACTATGCGTTCCAGGCCGTACGTGATCTCGCAGGAGACATGGTCTACCTCTATACCGCCTATCTGCTGAAAATACGTAAACTGTGTTATCTCGAGGCTGTCCAGCCACACCTCCCAGCCCAGTCCAGACGCGCCAAGTGTAGGTGATTCCCAATCGTCTTCCACGAACCTGATCTCGTGCGCCTTTAGATCCACGCCCAGGACCTTGAGGCTCTCCAGATAAAGCTTTTTTATATCTCTCGGGTTTGGTTTTACCAGCACCTGATATTGATAATAATGCTGCATGCGCAACGGATTATCCGCGTACCTGCCGTCAGTAGGTCGCCTTGAAGGCTGCACATATGCGGTACGCCATTTATCCTTGCCAAGCGATTTGAAAAACGTAGCTGGATGAAAAGTGCCTGCGCCCACCTCTGTATCAAGCGGCTGCACTATCACGCAACCTTGCTTCTGCCAGAATTTATTCAGTCTTTCGATTACTTCGACAAATGTGAGTTTTCTCATGAGTCACCTTTATTGCTGTGGAGGTTACGAAGGTTTCGGAAGGTTTCGGAATGTTGCGGAAGGTTGTCAAAAAGTTTGAAATCCATAGCTGTTGTAACCTTTCGTAACCTTCTCTAACATTCCGTAACATTCCGTAACCTCCCTATTATCATGCAGCAAGCATTTTTGCCGTCTTAAGCGGCCTATCCAGATTATCCGCTATTATCTTAGCTGTCACCTTTTTTATATCATTTCCTACTTCGCGCGTCAGTTTTATCTTGGAAGAGACCTGCCATGCCTCTCTTTCAAAGCACGCCAATGTGGACACTGCGCCCTTGGTCAGCTTAAAAGAGCTAGAGCCTGGCCAAAGCCCGAGTCCGAGCAAAAATTTTACCTCAAAAAGTCTTGCTATTACGCCTGGCTCTTTCTTGTGTTCCAGTGACCTCAGGCCATTTAAGAGCGTTTCGAATATCCCGCTATCCTCTCCGCCTGGTTCTGTAAACACATCTATAAGTTCTAATAAATAATATGCGATCGAGGCCCTGTCCCAATCCTTAAGGATATTAAAAAAGATCTCCTGCGCATCGCACTGAGAGATAATGAAAAGATCACTCTTCTTTTTTTCGTAAAAGACTATCTGGTCAAGACTGAAGAATAGCGGATTTACGCTGCTCCTGGCGCGGTTGCCTCGCGCGCCTTTTAAAACGCCGTTTACCTTACCAAAATCTCTAGTAAAATAACTGAGTATAAGGCTAGTCTCTCTAAGATCTTTTTTCCTTAATAGTATTGCGTCTGTCTTTTGTATCATTAGCTCGCTTTGCTCGCTAATACATCTGTGTTTTAGGGACGATCGCGCCGCCCGAGACGATCATCTTCATTGCCTCAGCCACAGACATATCCAAAGATACAGTCTCTTCTTGCGGAACAAATACCAGCATGCCAGAGGTGGGATTTGGAGTGGTCGGCACAAATATATTTAAAAGAGTGTTTTTTGTCTTTTGCTGGACCTCACCCTTTGTCCCTGAAACCACAAAACCCAACTGATACACGCCCTTTCTTGGGTATTCTATTAAAACTACTCTCTGAAAAATAGTATTTTTATGAATAAAAAGAGCAGACCATATCTCTTTTATGGTCCTGTAGATCACGCTGATCATCGGCACCTTATACAGGATCCTCTCGCCAAAACCAAAGATGTTCCTCAATACTATTATCCTCGCGGCAAAACCCACCAGGGTCAAGAAAACCAATAATAAGATAAAGATTATTATATTGGTAAAGACCTCTATATTCTGAGCTGCCGGGACAAACCTTTCTAAAACATTGGTTATGGGTGAGAGTAGAAAAGTAAATCTATCTATTATGAAATAGAGCACCCAAAAAGTAAGCACCAGTGGTACTACGATCAAGAGGCCTGTGAAAAAATTCGCCCTAATCTTAGAAAGCATGGTTATCTCCTTAAAAACTGAAAGATCAATAGCGTTATGAAAATGCCTACTAGCGCGCCTGTAAAGACCTCTAGGGCCGAGTGGACACCATCCCTGACCCTGCTTCTGGACACAAGAAACGAAAGAATAAATACAAGAAAGATTACAATGCTATTTGGATACAGTAGTGAGATTATGGTCCAGATGGAAAATGCTATTGCGCTGTGACCGCTTGGCATGCCCCCTCTTAGCGGCGTGCCGCTGCGGAACAAGACCTTGCTTAAAACCACAAACCCCAGGATTGTTAATAAAACTATAAAACTGATATGCCAACTGGATTCCTTTATTTTTATTATATTGTCCTCTATCCTGATACCCGCCTTTGAGACAAACAGCATGTAGCCGACAACTACAGCTGCTAACGCGCTCAATAAGACCGCGCCTGCGCATATATCCTTTACGATCCTTGCAAGAGGATGAAACTCTTCTTTGACCAAGTCTATGGTGTGTTCTATTGCCGTATTAAACATCTCGGCAAACAGGACAAACGCTATGGTAAGGCAAAGGATTATCAGTTCTATGTATGTAAAATTTAAAAATATCCCAAGAATAATCGCTGTAATGCCGATCGCGAAATGCAGTCTCATATTGCGCTGGCTCTTAAAAACAAATACAAAACCCTCTATAGCGGAATTAAAACTCTCTACCAGATTCTGCCGTTTCACCTGACCCCCAGCAACTCTTTTTCCTTAGCTCTCATCTTTTTTCTATCACTCGTCCGTTCATCTTTGTAACCCAAGAGATGCAATATCCCGTGAATAAGATATAACTCTATCTCGCTTTGTATGGAAACTCCTCTTTTCTTGGCCTCTCTTTTCGCAGTCTCAGTAGATATGACCACATCTCCTAAAATGGGGCTTTCCTTTGGCAATCCATACCCCTCTCTCATTGAAAAGGCCAAAACATCTGTTTTGGAATCTACATCACGATACTTTGAGTTTAACTGCCTGATATAAGAATCTGCCACGAATAAAAGACTCAGCTCCCCTTTATCTTCGCCCATCTTCTTTAATACAGCTTCAGCGCGCTGGACTATCTTTTTAGTGTC
This sequence comes from Candidatus Gorgyraea atricola, assembly GCA_030765235.1. NCBI lineage: Bacteria > Pseudomonadati > Candidatus Omnitrophota > Candidatus Gorgyraea > Candidatus Gorgyraea atricola. The sequence goes on from JAVCCW010000010.1 coordinate 101,047, forward strand.
GATCTTTACCCTGGCTTGTAAATCTCGGATATCTACCTTCATTCTTTCTCGGGTCCATCAGGATATTCCACGCGCGTGTGAAATATTCCTGTGAGTATATGCATGAAAACTTCTGCGATTCTTTCCAGATTCTTGAGCGTCAGATCGCATTCGTCCAACTGACCGTCAATAAATTTATTATTTATGATCTTTTTCACCAGGCCTTTTATCCTGGACGGTGTAGGATTATCCAGTGCACGCGATCCTGCCTCAACTGAATCAGCCAGAAGCACGCATGCTGCTTCCTTTGTCTGTGGTTTTGGTCCAGGATACCTGAAAGACTGTTCTCCTACATCCTCGTCTGTCACCTTTTCCAGTGCCCTCTTAAAGAAATAAAAAACAAGGCCTGTGCCATGATGCTGCCTGATGATATCAATGATCTTTTTATTGAGCTTGTGTTTCTGTGCCAACTCCACGCCATTTTTAACATGGTTGGTGATTATGAGACTGCTCATGGTGGGCGAAAGTTTATCGTGCGCTGAACCCTCGCTGGATTGATTCTCACTAAAATATGATGCCTTTTCGATCTTGCCTATGTCGTGAAAATATGAACTGACCCTGGCAAGAAGCGGATTAGCGCCTATTGCCTCACAGGCCGCCTCTGCAAGATTTCCAACAACAAGGCTGTGATGATAAGTGCCTGGCGCCTTCATTACCATCTCTTTTAAAAGCGGATGGTTTAGATCCGCTAACTCGAGAAGGCTTATATCTGTCGTGATCTTAAAGATGTTTTCAAATACAGGTAGTATGCCTGTCACAATAACCGCAGACATTATGCCATTTGTAAGCCCAAAAAGCGCCTGTGTGATGTATGTATTAAAATCCAACCCTCTTACAAGACCCATACCGATAAGATAACTCACGTTCGCAAAACCAACACACAGGCCAGCTGTCATGACCTGTGACCTGCGCCTTACGCCCTTCATCGCAAATATACCGACCATGCCTCCGACAAGAGAAACGCCTGCGATATCCAGAATATTTCCAGCGATCATGCCAACTAGTATACTTAAAAAACAAGTAGCTATCATTGCCATGCGGCTGTTTATTAAGATGGCTATAAGCATTGAAGCCACTGCCACAGGCACGAGATTACTTGGCCAGGGAGACATCACTATGATCTTTGCCGCTACTAAGATCAGAAAAGACACTACGGAAAGCAAAACCAGCTCTTTATTTGCTGCTATAAAAATAGGTTCGTAAAATTTTACATAGAGCACTACGATAAGCATGAAAAGCCCGACCAGTAGCAGTATCCCGAAGAGCCCTCCTATTTTCATTGCCATGGACTCATTCTGCTCTATGCCTTTTAACTTCACTATATGATCCTTGCCAATACGCTCACCCTTGTTCAATATCATCTCATTCTTCTTTACCTCTATTGTATTGCGAATAGGGTTTATTTTCTGGGCAAGTTCATCTTTTTCTGCTGCTGTCTTTTCTTCATCATATATTATATTTGTGCTCAAAATGGCTTTCATAAAATCATTGGCAGCTGAACGCTCTTTTCTGCCTCTTATGCCTGAAGAAAAATCCTCCATGTTTTCCTTTAGATCTCCCAGCGTAAAAAAATCTTCTACCCATGCCGTGCTTTCAGTGTCCTCGATTTTATCTAGCACCTTTATTCTTTTTATCTCGTTCTCCACGAGCATAGAACGCTCTGAAGCAGAGATTATGCCTTTTAACATAAGGCGCTCTATTGCATCCTTTACTGAGTCGTAAAACATCTCGTGATCCTTTAGTTCCAGGATGCTAGTTGTAAGTGCCTCTGAGATATTATAATCAGCTGAAACTGCTGCGACCTTTGTCTTTTTTTCTTCATCCGCCAAATCAGGTTCTGTCTTTAAAAGCGAGACTGAGTCCACGATAGCCTTGGCCTTATTCAAGACATTCTGCTGCACTCCAGCGTCAAAGATATAAATGGGCAATACTGAATCCGCGGCCTTTTTTCTTGCGATATCCGTAGCCCTGGTATTTACCTCTCCTTTTATATTAAAATCATATGGCGCGTAAATAGAGCTCAGCGCTATGTCGCCCTCGCGAAACTCTGCCTTAAAAAGTCCCCTGTCCCACTGTATGATCGTCACCATTAAAAGACACGTTAATACCGCGATGATGGTATGGGATAATGCATGTGAATTACTTTTCTTCTTACTATTAAGGATTTTTTTCATAAGTTATTCAGGAATTACCAATTCCTGCCCTGGCTTGATATTATCAGGACTTTCTAAAATATTTTTGTTGGCTTCGAAAATCTTCTTCCATTTCTTTGTGGTGCCATATGCCTTGTCTGATATCTTTTGAAGTGTATCTCCCTTCTCTACTGTGTATATCCTTTCCCCTGTCTCTACTTTTCCTTCTCCTATAGTGCCACTACCTTTTTCCTTTCCATATTTATTATCTGAGCTTGCAGACGGTTGGTAAATTACTTGCGGTTTACTTGATCTGGTAAAAGGGAACAGTCCTTTTCTTCCTGTTTCTTTCTTTGCAGGAGCAGTTGCCTCTTTAGGAGATTCTTTCCCTGCCAAATACCCTCTGTTTCCTTCAATCGCCACATCTTTACGCGCTGATTTCTTATCTCTCCTTGAAGGAAGTTCTATCTCAAGATTGTACATCTTTTTGGTCTTTTTTCTTTCCACCTCAGGCATGTCTGAAACCTTACCCCCGATTATACCTCTGTTACCATTAAGTTCTTGATCAACCCTATCTGCCTCGTAAGACGTTACTCTTGCCACACAGCCAGACACCACTAAAGCTGCAAAAAGTAAACTGTAAGCTATAAACTTTTTCATATAGCCTCCTTTGTTTTAGTTGCTAGTTTAATTCCTAATTCCCTCAGCTGTTTTGCATCTACTGACGATGGCGCATCTGTCATTGGGCAAGAGGCCTTTTGTGTCTTTGGGAATGCAATGACCTCTCTTATGCTCTCGACCCCACATATCAATGAAAGAAGCCTGTCAAGACCAAATGCAATGCCGCCATGCGGAGGCGCGCCATAACTGAACGCCTCGAGCAAAAATCCGAATCTCTCTTTCGCGTGCGCTGCATCCAGGCCTATGCGCTGAAAAATTTTCTCTTGTAATTCCCTATTGTGGATCCTTATACTGCCACTGGCTATTTCCACGCCATTTATAACCAGGTCATAGGCCCTTGAGCCCACCTTATCAGGAGCTGACTCTATCAGATCTATATCTTCTGACACAGGTGATGTAAAAGGATGGTGCTCCATATCCCATCGCTTTTCTTCGTCATTATATTTAAAAAGCGGGAAGTTTAAAACCCACAGAAACTCAAACCCCTTGCCGTCTTTTCGCAGATCAGGCTTATCTGTCTTGTATTTTTCCATTGCCTCTTTATGACTGATCCTGGGAAAAGGGATCTTTAGTTCTATGCCTAAGACCTCCTTGAATACATGATAAAACATTTTCTCTGCAACATTAAAGAGATCATCTTCATCTATAAAAGACATCTCCATGTCCAGCTGGGTAAATTCCGGCTGCCTGTCCGCGCGAAGATCCTCATCCCTAAAGCACTTTGCTATCTGAAAATATTTCTCAAAACCAGACACCATCAAGAGCTGCTTGAAAAGCTGTGGTGACTGCGGAAGCGCGAAAAACTTACTCAGGCTCAACCTAGAAGGTACCAGAAAATCCCTTGCGCCTTCTGGCGTGGATTTGGTAAGAATAGGCGTTTCTACCTCTATAAACCCGTCCTTATCCAGAAAATCCCTCATTGATTTACATACCTTGTGACGCAAAAATAATCTCTTCTGGACCTCAGGCCTTCTCAGATCGATGTATCTATACTTAAGCCTGACTTCCTCTGAGATATCTGTCATCTCATCAAGTTCAAAAGGAGGTGTCTTGGATGGATTTATTATTTCAAGCTCTTCCACTCCAAGCTCTACCTCGCCTGTTACTATCTTTGGGTTATCAGTGCCCTTGGGCCTTTTCTGCACCTTACCCTTTACAGCTATCACGTACTCGCTGCGAAGCTCCTCTGCTTTTTTATTTTTAAAAAACACGATCTGCGTAAAGCCAGAACGGTCTCTTATATCCACAAATATGATCTTCCCATGGTCCCGCCTCTTATACACCCAGCCAAGAAGCGTTGCCTCTTTACCCATATCCTTTGCTGTCAATTCACCGCAGGTGTGTGTCCGCTTCATTGATTATCCTTTCTATTTCATTCAGATATACCTCTTGTTGCTGTTTAAGCTCCATATCTCGTAGCACGATCTTTTTGTTTTTTAATTCTTCTTCACCAAAGATAATAACAAATCTCGCGCCGAGTTTTTCTGCTCGCCTCATCTGTGCCTTTAGAGATTTATCCTCGTAATCCATGTTGCACGAAAGACCTTTGCGCCTTAATTCATCCATAAATATAAAGGCCTTTTGGCGTGTGTTGCCAGCAGTTGCTATAAAGATATCAAGCGCGGATTTACCTTCATTGTCTTTTTTCATGGCCATAATCAATCTTTCAATGCCAAACGCGAATCCTATTGCAGGCATATCCTTGCCGCCCATGTCTTTTACCAGGTTATTGTATCTGCCGCCTGCGCAGATCGCGTCCTTTGCGCCAAGATCCTTTTGCACTATCTCAAATACAGTCTTTGTGTAATAATCCAGGCCACGTACTATTCTTTTATCTATTTCAAAATCTATTTTGAGATCCTTTAATCCTTTTTTTACAGTCTCGAAATGGCTGGAACAATCCTTACACAATGAATCTGAGACCTCGATCTTTTCAACGATCCTTCCGCAGTCTGGATTCTTGCAGTCAAATATCCTTAGGACATTCTTAGTGTAACGCTGGTTGCACTCACTACAGAGAGACTTTAGGTGCGGTTTGACAGCCTTTCTGTATTTTTCTATTATCTCTTTTTTATCCTTGTCGCAACCCAGGGTGTTTATCTTTAAAACAAAATCAGTTATGCCTATTTTTTTCAAGAACCCTGCTGCGAGCGAAATGACCTCCACATCAATAAACGCGTTATCTGAGCCAATCGCCTCTACGCCCAGCTGATAAAACTGGCGCTGTCTGCCTTTTTGCGGACGCTCACTCCTGAACATGGGTCCTATATAAAATAATTTCGAAAGGGCCTCTTTCTGCGCCATGGAATTTTCTATGTATGCCCGAACAATAGATGCTGTTGCCTCTGGCCTCAATGCAATATTTCTGCCGCCCCTGTCAGTAAATACATACATCTCCTTCTGGACTATATCAGTGGCATCGCCTATGCTCCTAATAAAAAGAGACGCCTCCTCTATGATAGGCGTCCTTATCTCTTTATATCCATATATAGCAAATATATCCCTGGCAGATTTCTCTATACATTGCCAGAGACTGATTTCACTGGGTAATATATCTTTGGTACCGCGTAGGGCTTTTAGCATATAAATATCCAAGGTCCAGCCTCGGCTTTTTAGTAACAAAAAGCCGAGGCTGGACCTTAGTTTTTTAGTTATTTCACCTTTGCCTTCATCACAAGGCCGGGTTTGAATATTGCTACTTTTTTCGGTGCCACAGGTACCTGCTGGCCTGTCCTGGGATTGCGCCCCATGCGGCCTTTTCTCGACTTAGTCTTAAATACGCCGAAATTCCTGAGCTCGATCTTCTTCCCCTGCGCAAGCGAGTCGATTATAATATCAAACGTCATCTGCACAACCTGCTTAACATCAATCTGCTTAACATCAGTCTCATTCGAGATCTTTACAACGATATCTTTCTTGGTCATACAAAACCTCCTTATGTTATCGTATCTAGTTTAATTACAAGGGGTAGTGTAACAGTTTCCAATTATGATGTCAAGAATGTTTTATTAATATAACTTGTGGAGGTTACGAAGGTTACGGAAGGTTTCGCATTTGTACGGCTAACCTGGCAAAATCTAACCAGGTTAGATATTTATTTAGATATTTATCCTATATCACAAATTTACAGGAATTACGACAGAATGGACTTTTTCTTTTAAATTAAAACTATGGGGCTTTTGAAAAACTCTAATTGGCACTTTTCCTAAAACTAATGCTACATCGTCATAAAAACGGCTCTGGATGCTTTTTCCTGTAGATAAAACGTCTCTGACCTTTTTAAAAGTTGGTTGCGCTAAATAATCTAAATATCCTAATTCTTTCATAATAAAATCTGAAAGCAATAAATCATCTCTTTCATGGGCAACAATAATAAAACCTCCGCTTTTGAGCAATTCCTCGCTTGTCTTTTTTATTAAATCTTTAATACTACTGTTAAGCCGTTTCTCGAATTCTGTTTTCTGGGCAGACTTGCTCCATTTAAACAACTCTGCGTCTGGGAATGCTTTATGATGTTCCGCCCAAGCCGTTAATCCTTTTATTAGCAGAACATCGACTCCGCCCGCTTTTTTAATTTTAGGAAAATACGACTTATAACTAAAGTTGTTTCTTGTAAACACTTTATATTTTTTTTTCATATTCCAATACATTTTTGGCAAACCTCTACCAATAGCTTCTTTTTCCAACAACTGCATATTTTTGACCGTAACACCTATTCCATTTTTAACATTTAAACCAAAAGTCATAGTAAAATATGAAGGGAAATAATCATTCCCCCAAGAAAAATATAGTAAATTCCCTTTTAGCACCTCTATAAAATTAAGCACCTCGAGCCTAGAGATCCAATTAGGGATTAGATTGTCGTAGTTGGTTTCCATAGAAATAATCTCTTTTAATTTTTTATTAAGTCTGTCTTGAGCCGCGAAACTATTGGAGATAATTTGTTCATTGAAATTTGCCGCTCTATCTTTATCTAATTTTAAATTTGAAGATAGAGGTTTTCTGAGATGGACTATGTCAGAAGCATACAGAGAGCTATTAGCCATATATAATATGCCTACCAGCGCAATTGTGATTCTTAAGTTATTCCCTTTTCCAATCTCCTTCATAATCCACCTAAAAAATCCTGCTTCGCAGGAATTCTGTTAGTTATTGATAATTATAGCATATAAATAGCAGCTACGCAACGATTTTAATGTCCTCCTACCCTTAGCTTTTTGCATCACAGGCAGGCTGGGGTCTGAGGCACATTAGGAAGATTTTGGCAAAAGTCCGCAAGGATTTACAGCGAGCCCCGTTCCAAATTCTTAAAGATTATCAAATAATATATCAAAATTGTACGCAGTTAGTTACAGATAATAAATCGAGAATCGATTAGAATTTGGAACGGGGCGAGCTGTAAACCGTAGCGGACGGCAAAATCTCTCCAGTGCCGAACGGCCCCAGCCTGTCTGTGATGCAAAAGCCTAGTTTTTCTCAAATTTGATATGGTCGCGGCTTACGAATTCTTCTAGTTCGGTGAGCATGTCGTTGGTGACATTTACGAACAGGTCCTTGTCGACCTGGATGCGGTAGGCGCCGTTCTTCTTGGTGGAGACATTTAGGTAGACAGGGGTAGTACCTTTGTGTCTTGCAAAAACAGTCTTTAATCTCTCGAGCATAGTCTCTTCCATGCCCAGCGAGATAAGATCAATGGAAATAGCCCGGGTAAAGCGTGTGCGTGCCTCCTCAATAGGAATGATCTCCTCGACTATTATCTTAGGACGGTCCTCCCTGAGATTTAGCCTGCCGCTCACAAACACAGCAAAATTAGGCCTGATAAACTTTGAAACCTTCTTGTACGACGCTGGAAAAGCCAGGACCTCGACCTTGCCCTCCAGATCCTCTATCATCATAATAGCCATTCTCTCGCCAGTGCGCTTCGTGACCGTGCTCTTAACCTTATTGATAATGCCGCCAAACCAGACCTTTTGGCCATCCTTTAGATCCCTGAGTTCACTACTGTTAGCTGTTGAATATTCATTCAACTCCCTCTCGTACTTGGCAAGCGGGTGCCCTGTTATGTAAAATCCAAGCATCTCCTTTTCAAAATGAAGAAGCTGGCCCTCTGGCCATTCCTTTATATCTGGGGCCTCATCATGCATCTTTCTGTCATTAAAAAGCAGCATCTGGCCAGATGATTTTTCCTTCTGTATAGAGCTCGCTATGTCCATTGCCCTGGAAAGTATAACCATGAGCTGAGCCCTTTTAAAACCAAGGCTATCAAACGCGCCGCACTTTATAAGACTCTCCATCACCTTCTTATTTACCAGGCGCGAATCCGTGTACTCGCAAAATTCACACAAAGACTTAAAGGCACCGTGCTCCTGTCTTGCCTGGATAATAGAATTTATAGCAGTCTGGCCCACATTTTTAACAGCACCCAGGCCAAAACGTATGGTGCTCTTTTCAACCATTGTAAAATTGGCAAAACTCTCATTTACATCAGGCGGCAGGATCTTCATGCCCATCTCTTCTGCCTCGTTTATATACTCAACGATCTTGTCCGTATTATCTTTTTCGCTTGTTAGAAGCGCGGTCATGAACTCAACAGGGTAATTCGCTTTTAAAAACGCTGTCCTGTAGGAGATCATTGCGTACGCGGCAGAATGACTCTTATTAAATCCATACCCGGCAAAATGCTCTATGAAATTAAAGATCTTCTCAGCAATGCGCTTGTCGATCTTATTCTTCACAGCACCTTCAATAAACGCGCGGCGCTGCTGGTCCATTATCTCAGGCGTCTTCTTCCCTATCGCGCGGCGTAGAAGATCCGCCTGGGCAAGTGAAAAACCTGCCAGCTTAGAAACTATCATCATTACCTGTTCCTGATACACAATGATCCCGTATGTCGGCTTTAAGATAGACTCGAGCAATGGATGATCGTATCTTACATCCACTTCGCCGTGTTTTCGTTTCATAAAATCATCAAGCATGCCGCTTCCTATAGGACCAGGCCTATAAAGAGCCAAGAGCGCTACAATATCCTCGAACTCTTGAGGCTTTAACTTCTTTAGAAGATCCCTCATGCCTGAACTTTCTAACTGGAATATGCCCATTGTATGCGCGCGGCCAAAAAGCTTGTACGTCTTTGAATCATCTATTGGTATATCCTCGATATTTAATTTAATATTGTTTACCCTGTTTACTATCTTTATGGCCTCCTGGATAACAGTGAGCGTCCTCAAGCCCAGAAAATCCATTTTTAAAAGACCTATCTTTTCGAGCGAACCCATGGCATAACCTGTTGAGATCTGACCATCCCCTGTCTTAAAAAGAGGTACGTGGTTTGATAGGACATCCTCGCTTATCACAACACCTGCGGCGTGAGTAGATGCGTGGCGTGTAAGGCCTTCGAGATGTCTCGATGTATCAATAAGCTCTTTTATAATAGGATCTTTTTTGTAAAGGCCTTTGAGCTCTGGCTCTTGTTCAAGCGCCAGGTCCAACGTAATATTCGGATCCATTGGAACCATTTTGGCGATCTTGTCTACATCAGCGTAAGGCACATTCATTACCCTGCCGACATCCCTAAGGACGCCCCTTGCTGCCATTGTGCCAAATGTTATGATCTGCGCTACATTATCCTGGCCATATTTCTTTATAACATAATCTATTACCTCACCCCTTCGCTCATAGCAAAAATCTATATCAATATCAGGCATGGTAACGCGCTCACGATTCAAGAATCTTTCAAAAAGGAGATTGTATTTCAATGGATCGATGTCTGTTATGCCGAGACAGAAACTTACTATGCTTCCTGCCGCGGAACCCCTGCCAGGCCCGACTGCTATGCCCTTTTCTTTTGCAAAACTCACAAAATCCCTGGTGATAAGAAAATAACTCGTATACCCGGACTTATTGATTACATCCATTTCGTATTCGAGTCTTTGCCTTATCTCAGACGATGCGCCAGGATATTTCTTTTTTAGGCCCTGCTCGCAAAGATCCTTAAGGTATTTTTCGCGTGTCGTACCATCAGGCGCCACATAGTGCGGCAAATATGTCTTTGAAAAATCCAGTTCCAGATTACAGCGTTCTGTTATCTTTATGGTATTCTGGATCGCCTCAGGCACATCTTTAAAAAGAGCCTTCATCTCTTCAGGCGGCTTAAAATAAAACTGGTCTGTCTGCAGCTTCATGTGTTTTGGATCATCCAGGGTAGTCTGCGTCTGGATACAGAGAAGCGCCTCGTGCGCCCTGGCGCTGTCCTTACTAAGGTAATGCACGTCATTTGTCGCAACGAGCCCTATGTCCAGGGACCTGCCCAGCTTTATAAGGGTGGTATTTACGATCTCCTGTTCTGGGATGGAATTATTCTGGATCTCAAAATAGAAATTATCCTTACCTAAAATTTCGCGGTACTGGCCTGCTACCTCTTTTATTTTTGACTCTTTTTTGTTAATAGCAAGCTGCGCGCACTCGCCTTTAAGACAGGCTGAAAGCCCTATAAGGCCTTCTGAATATTTAGACAAGATCTCTTTGTCAATTCTCGGCTTATAGTAAAAGCCTTCCAGGTAGCCGATAGTAACGAGTTTCATCAGGTTCCTGTACCCGGTCTCGTCCTTTGCCAAAAGCACAAGATGATTCGATGTCTCGCCTCCGGCGTAAACAGTCTTATCGAGCCGGTTCTTTGGCGCTACGTAAACCTCGCACCCTATGATGGGTTTTACGCCATTCTGCATGCAGCTTTGATAGAATTCGATCGCGCCAAACATGTTGCCGTGGTCTGTCATCGCAACAGCAGGCATCTTCATACGCCTTGCGCTATCAGTGAGTTTTTTTATTAGACATGCTCCGTCGAGGAGACTGTACTGCGTGTGGACATGGAGGTGTGTGAAGTCGGAATGAGGCATAAATAGAAAATCCCAAATCCCAATAATACCAATACTACCAAATAAATCCCAATTTCAAAATCCCAAACATGTGTTGGGGTTTGGGATTTTGGATTTATTTGGGATTTGGTAGTATTTGGATTTGGGATTTATATTTCATTTCCCCATCCCAATCCCCTGCGCTCTTTGCAGGAGTTTTCCTTCTGTCTTAATGGATGGGGCTATTATTATTTCGGTCAATTGCATTTCTTTTATATCTCTCGCGCCGACATTTCCCATCGAGGTCATTAGCGCGCCTACAAGATTTTGTGAACCATCATCGAGCTTTGCGGGGCCAAGTAAGATCTCTTCTAATGTCCCGGTCGTGCCCACGCGGATCCGCGTACCTCTGGGCAGGTTTGCATGCGGTGTGGCCATGCCCCAATGATATCCTTTTCCTGGCGCCTCTTGCGCCCTGGCAAACGCGGAGCCGACCATCACAGCATCTGCGCCGCTGGCAAAGGCCTTGCAGGTATCTCCGCCTGAATCCATGCCGCCGTCTGTAATAATCGGTATATATTTTCCTGTCTTCTTATGATAAAAATCTCGCGCTGCTGATGTATCTGAAGTAGCTGTGACCTGCGGTACACCTATGCCAAGGACGCCTCTTGTGGTGCACGCCGCGCCAGGCCCGATGCCGACCAGGATCGCGCTAGCCCCAGCCTCCATCAGCTCAAGCGCAACAGAATACGTAACGCAGTTGCCCAATATAACAGGGATCTTCATCGATTTTATGAACTTGGCAAGATCAACTACTTTATATTCCTTAGACATATGATGCACACTTATCACTGTAGACTGGACTACAAATATGTCTGCGCCTGCATCCTGCGCAAGCTTACCAAAACGCTCTGCAGTCTGCGGAATCGTACTTACAGCCGCGGTCGCGTTCTTTTTCTTTATTTCCTTTATCCTCTTTGTAATGAGCTTTTCTTTTATAGGTTTAACATAAAGGGATTGCACGAGCTTTGTGGCCTCTTGCGGGCTTGCCTTTGCTATTTTTTTAAGTATCTCGTCAGGATTCTCATAACGGGTCTGCACGCCGTCCAGGTTTAAAACAGCCACGCCGCCGAGCTTACTCATCTCTACAGCAAACTTCACATCCACCACGCCATCCATTGCAGCAGCAAGTATGGGTATCCTGTATTTCTTGCCTGCCAGCTCCCAACTTGTATCTACCTCGTTAGGATTTATCGTAACAGAACCAGGTACAAGAGCTATCTCATCAAATCCATAACACCTTCGCGCCTTTCTCCCTCTTCCAACCCACATACCCATCCTAGTACCTCCTTTTGAAATACGCAAAAATCCCAAATCCCAATAATACCAATACTACCAAATAAATCCCAATTTCAAAATCCCAAACATGTGTTGGGATTTGGGATTTTGGATTTATTTGGGATTTGGTAGTATTTGGATTTTGGATTTTCTACCATAAATATCTATTACCTTTTAGTTCTGTGTATAATACAGTAAACCTTGTAAAAAGTCAAGTCTTCGGTATCAGCAATACGTCTAACAGCAGCGCCTTAAATGCTATATTCTTCCAGAAATGCTTCCCTTGATCCCTCCCTAAAACAACATCCTTGACCCCATGAAAAAATCCCAGGTTCTGCTGCGAATGTTCCTTAGAGATATTATGCGCGGAAAAACGGGCTTCTAAAAAACCTTCTGTTATATCATGCATGGGTTTTGGATTATCTGATAAAATAGCCCCTACAGATTCAAGGAACTCCCTTGCCGCAATATAGTCAAATTTAGAAGCGCCATATATCTTAAAACCCCTGCATAGAATGCCATAGATCTCCTTTATAAATTCCTTTGGATCCTTGATCGCTAATTCCTGCAAACGTTTGCTTCTCATAAACATGTACACAGTAAAAAATAAAAGCCCTAAAACCACAAGCCACAAAACGCTAATAGATGAGTAATATAAAGGGCCTTTTTTCTTTATTGGTATTAGAGGGGGCAATATCTCAATGTACAGATCATTGCTAAATGTCCCGAGATAAGACGCAGATACATGCACGCTTCCTTCTTCTTTTGGCTTGAGATTCCCTTGATTATTTATTGATACCTCTGTGCTGCCGCTGGTCACCCAGTCAACAAGCTTTGTTACTGTAAGAGTAGAGTCATCGCTCATGGTCAATTCCGCTTCAAGTCTAACTTGCTTACCAAGGGGGACCTTATCCGCATTTGAGTATATTGTAAGAGCCTTTATCTCAAAAATATCTATTTCCTTATTAAATCCTTCTGCGCGAAAACGCTGCTCGATCGCCTTTTTGGCCTTTCCTTCTGTCTCTTGTATTAATTCCTCTTGTCTTATCCTTACGCCCTGAGTTTCCCTCTTTTTCTTTATGGCATCTACGAGCTGTTCTTTTTTCCTTTTTTTATTGTCTTTTAGCTCTTTCGGCGCCTGATGCAATAACTTTAAAAGCGGGATCTTCTCGGGGATCCCTAAAAGCGTAGAGGGCAGTCCCTTTAAAGATAGATTCTCAAAACGCGGGACAAAGGGATAGACTAGAGACGCGACTATTAAAACAAAAGAAAACATCATTGCAGCCACTTTTATTTGCTGCCATAAACTCATTATCTTTTCCTGATCCCCCACTATAAGAGAGCCCTTGTTCTTTTTTTCGCATACCAGACTCAAACGCATCGCAAAGATAAAGATAAACAAAAAAACCGCAAGCATGACCATATAAACTGGTTCCTGTTCCAGGGCAAGAGAAATGGATGAGATCAAAAGACACACTGCTATAAATTGCAACATAGCATAACTTTTTTCTTCTTTCAGGCCAAAACTTTGAAAAAGCGTAAGCCATGCCAGGGCTATAGAAAAACCCGTCAGAAGATTATCAAATGTCAAGGCCTTGTCAAAAAGGCCTCCCAATGTCACGACCACTGCTGCAAGAGACAGCATCCCTATAAAGGTATCTATATGCTGGGGTCTGGATTTTCTGATCCGCCAGCTTACAAGAAAACCTGCGATCGTACCAGGTATCAGGAGCGCAGCGACAAAAGGATTTATGATCCCCTGGATGCTAAAAAGTCCTATCAGGACTATCCCCAGATTTGAAAAGTGAAAATATAACGCGTCTCTGTCCACGATCCTTATCCTTAATAACTCGTTGGTGTAAAGTGCAAAGTGTCAAGTGTCAGGGCCCTTTTGACACCTGACACCTAAAACCTGACACCAGCCTTGTATTTATACAAAGCAAGTTACACCGTCTCGAACTTCTTCTCTAAATCATCGCCTTTCGAGATCCTGTAGGCGTATCCCTCCAGGCCTGCGAGTGCCTCATCAAATTTTCTTGCTGCCTCCATGTCAAGCTGCTCGCCCTCTGCCAACTGGCCAAACGTAGAAGTCGCGAGAACTATGGTTATCAATCTTATCCCTTTTGCCTTAAATTGAACAAGGCTTGACAGAGCAGCCATATCATTATCCAGCATTATTGTTATAAGTGTAGAGCTGTATGGTGTAATAAAACTTGCTTCTTCAAGCGTCTGAGATAGAGAAAATTTACCATCCGAACGAACCTTTGCAAGATATTCTAACATCTTATGCAAATGCGATTCGCCTTTTCCAAAAGGCAGAGTCATTGCTGTCCTAGAATAACCCATCATCTGCACAAGTGCGCCTTCACTCAAGAGATATTTTGCAATAGACCCTGCTATTTTTACTGAATACTCCAAGGTTGTCTCTCTTTCTACGCCGACATCATGTTCTTTCTTTAAATCAATAACTATGGTTGCCTCCTGCACTACATTGCGTTCAAACTGCTTTACGATCAATTTATTATGCCTGGCTGTTGAAGGCCAATGCATACGGCTCATGGCATCGCCCCTCTGATATTCCCTGACTCCGAAAAACTCATGACTGTCGCCGCCTATCCTTGTAGTCTCTACACCCATCCACGAAACAGAGCCTTTTGCAAGAGGCGGAAATGAAAATATCTTGAATAGGCCTGGATAGATCAAAATATCCGCAAATACACTAAAGATCTTTTTCATCTTGAAAAATCCAAGCGCATCCTGAGAAATAACAAATATCGGGCCTATCTTCCATAAGCCCCTTCTATAGCAGTTAATCACATACCTAAAAGATATTTTCTTTTTGGCTTCTATATCTAATATAAATAGTGATGGCTTTTTCTCGTCAGGCGGCGCAAATGGAACCGTATCTATTATTTCAAAAAAAGAGGCGTCTATCTTGCGCTTATTCTTAATGTCCATCTTAACATTAAGCATATCATCTTCGAATGCCGTGTCTTGCAATGTCCTGCTTAAAGAGATATCAGGAATATTAATCTGCAAGTGTATAAAAGAAAGGGTAAATATGACAAAGGCTATCACGAAAAATATGTAGATCATTGTTATGTCAGTATTCCACGCGATAGCAAGAAGAAGAATGGATGTTATGAGGAGAAAGATACTTTTCGAAGTAAACATTATGCCGGGACTGGAACCTTCTTTAATATATGACTTACTATGTCTTTCGCTGCGAGGCCGCGGACTATTGAGCGCGGCTGGAGTATTATCCTATGCCTTAATACAGGGAGCGCTAATTTTTTTACATCATCAGGTATTACATAATCTCTTTTATCAAGAAAGGCCAAGGCCCTTGCAGTACGCATAAGCGCGAGTGACGCGCGAGGACTTGCGCCAAGCTTTATATCGCCTGGCAATTCTCTTGTCGTGGAAATGATCTTTACGATGTACTCTGTGATACGCGGCTCTATATGAAGAGACATCACTGCCTTCTGCAAATCAATAATATCCTGTACACTCACAACGCTCTTAAGGGTATCCAGGGGCGACTCTTTCACGTTTCTGGTAAGGATCTTTACCTCTTCCTGATTAGAGGGATATCCTACTGCAAGCTGCATAAGGAACCTGTCGACCTGGGACTCCGGGAGAGGGTATGTGCCGTGAAACTCTATAGGGTTTTGAGTAGCTATAACAAAAAACGGTTCAGGCAATTTCCTCAATACGCCGTCAACAGTGATCTTAAACTCCTGCATGGCTTCTAAAAGCGCAGACTGGGTCCTCGGAGTAGTACGGTTTATTTCATCGCCGAGTACTATATTTGCAAATATAGGGCCTTTTCTGAATTCAAATTCTCCTGTCTTCTGATTGTATATAGAAACGCCTGTGACATCAGACGGCAAAAGATCTGGCGTAAACTGGATCCTTTTAAACTCGGCATCTACTGACTTTGAAAGGGATCTGGCAAGCATTGTCTTGCCAAGACCAGGCACATCTTCTAATAGCACATGGCCATTAGCCATAATGCTGACTACGACAAACTCGATAACCTCTCTCTTGCCTACAATGACCTTTGAGATATTCTCAATTAATTTGTGGGGGATTTCATGAAGATCTGGCATGTGTTCCTCCTGTTTTTAGCGAAGGTTTCGTAAGGTTGTGTGAGGTTTCGTTAGGTTGCGTAAGGTTACATTATTGCAACTTCACGAAACATTACGAAACTTTACGCAACTTCACGCAACCTCCATAATATATAATTACACTAACTATATCACAGCCATTAATTATTGTCAAAAAATAAAAACCCCGTTCCAAATTCTTAATTAAGAATTTGGAACGGGGCACGGCCCGCGAGTTTGCGCGAGTTATCCACATTGTAGGTGACCCTTAAGGGTCACCTACAATTAGTTGTTTGCGTATTAGTACATCCCTCCCATTCCTCCTGGCATTCCGCCGCCTGGAGGCATGGCTGGACCTGGTTTTTCCTCTTCAGGTATATCTGAGATCAATGCCTCTGTCATGAGAAGTAATCCAGCTACACTGGCTGCATTCTCAAGCGCTGAGCGAGCTACCTTTGTAGGGTCTATGATACCAGCTGATATCATATCCACATACTCTTCGCTCTGGGCGTTAAATCCCTCGTTCTTGCCTTTTCCTTTTACCTCATTTACTACAACTGAATCTTCCAGCCCGGCATTTCTTATGATCTGCCTTATCGGCTCCTCAAGGGCCCGCTTCACTATGCTAGCGCCTATCTTCTCGTCGCCTTTAAGTTTTAGATCATCGAGCTTGGATATGCTGCGTAGATAGGCTACTCCGCCGCCAGGCACTATACCTTCTTCAACAGCTGCCCTTGTAGCATGCAGCGCATCTTCAACACGCGCCTTCTTTTCTTTCATCTCTGTCTCTGTTGCTGCGCCGACATTGATCACTGCTACGCCGCCTGCAAGTTTCGCGAGACGCTCCTGCAGCTTTTCTTTGTCATAATCTGAATCTGTATCTTCGATCTGGCGCTTTATCTGAGTGATTCTGGCATTGATCTCATTATTCTTACCAGCTCCCTCTATTATAGTAGTCTCTTCTTTTCCTATAGTCACTCTCTTTGTTTTTCCCAGATCATCGAGCGTGATACTTTCTAATTTTATGCCAAGCTCCTCTGTAACAGCCTTGCCTCCGGTAAGGGTTGCTATATCATCAAGCATGGCCTTGCGCCTGTCTCCATAACCAGGTGCCTTTACCGCACAGCAATTGAGCGTGCCTCTTAATTTATTCACGACCAATGTCGCGAGCGCCTCGCCCTCGATATCTTCTGCTATTATCACAAGCGGCTTGCCAGATCTTGCTATCTTTTCAAGGAGCGGAAGCATATCCTTCATTGCAGAGATCTTTTTCTCATGAATAAGGATATATGGATTTTCAATAACTGCCTCCATCCTCTCTGAATCTGTTACAAAATAAGGAGACAGATATCCCTGATCAAACTGCATGCCTTCCACGACATTCAGGTTGGTCACCATTGACTTTGCCTCCTCAACAGTGATAACCCCGTCCTTGCCTACTTTTTCCATCGCGTCCGCTATTAAGTCACCTATCGCGCTGTCGTTATTAGCTGCAATAGACGCTACCTGCGCGATCTCTTTTTTGTCCTTTATTTCCTTTGAAAGTTTTTCCTTTAGATTTTTGACTACTTCTACTACTGCCTTTTCAATGCCGCGCTTTAAGGCAGCTGGATTCGCTCCTGCTGTTACATTCTTCAGGCCTTCTCTGTAAATCGCCTGTGCAAGCACTGTAGCTGTGGTTGTGCCATCACCTGCCACATCGCTTGTCTTTTCAGCAACCTCTTTTACTAGCTGCGCGCCCATGTTATGGTATGGATCTTTTAATTCGATCTCTTTTGCCACTGTCACCCCATCCTTTGTAATGGTAGGAGAGCCGAACTTTTTATCTATGATCACATTTCTTCCTTTTGGGCCAAGCGTTACCTTTACCGCGTCCGCAAGGATATCTATGCCTCTTGCAATAGCGCTCCTTGCATCTTCCTTGAAAATCAATTGCTTTGCCATCTCAAATCCTCCTCTTTTTTCTACCCGAAAAATCCCAAATCCCAATAAATACCAATACTACCAAATAAATCCCAATTTCCAAATCCCAAACATGGTTTTGGATTTTCCATTCTAGTTATATTTTATTTAAGTATAGCCAGGATGTCTTCTTCCCTTAAGATAATGTATTCCTGGTCATCGTGAGTTATTTCATTGCCAGCGTATTTCCCAAAAAGCACCTTGTCGCCCTTTTTTACCTCTAAAGGCTCTACCTTGCCGCTCTCCAATACCTTGCCCTTGCCAGCAGCAACTACTTCACCCTTCTGCGGCTTTTCCTTTGCAGTCTCTGGCAGCAAAATGCCACCCTTTGTCTTCTCCTCAGCTTCGAGACGTTTTACCAAAACCCTGTCTCCTAATGGTTGTATTGCCATACTTACACCCCCTTGTATTGTTTGTTGTTAGCACTCTATTTAGAGGAGTGCTATTAAGGAAGTACTATAATAAGCCAATATCAATTTCTTGTCAAGGATTTTTTATCTGGATTCAAAAGAGATGATTACGTTGAAGGTGATCTGGTATTGGCTCATGCCTTTGGGGAATGATGGGAATGGGCTGGCATCTCTTACGCTATTTATGGCGATCTTTCTTAGTGTTGGACTTCGCGCAGATCTTTCATCTATTACCTTGACCAAAAGCAGCTCGCCGCTTGAGGCAACCACAAAGGATAAAAACACCTCGCCCCTGGCCAACCTCTTTCTACGCGGGTAATTCTTGTCCGCATACTGTCTTATCTTCTCCCTAACCGAGCGGTAATAGCTTATGTATGTTGCCTTTTTAGCATCGTCCTTCTCTTCCTCAATTACCTTTTCAAAGCGCTTCTCTTTTACCTCCACCTTCTTATGCGCTGCAACACGCCTCGGCTTCTTCTGCGCAACCTGCTTCTTCTTTACAGCGATCTTCTTTGGGGGCTTAGCTATCTCTTCCTTTTTTATGTCAGGGAGTTTCTTTGCAATTGGCTCAACTACCTTTTTAACCTTTGGCGCTTCCTTTATCTTATAATACGCGATCTTTATACTCTGCAAAGACCTCTTGCTCGGCATAATCGGCATATGCGGCAGTCCCAAGAAAAAGACAGAATGAGCCACTACAGAAACTAAAAGTGATATTTGAAAAGTCTTATTCTCCGACATGTGTATCTATAATAACAAGTGTTTACTCTTTTGTCAAACGCGAGATTAAAACTTATAACTCGCGCCCATCTCAAAGTTACGCTCTGGCGCGGGGTAATAGTCTTTTTTATTTGAACTCGAGCTCTTGGCAGCGTATGTGAAATATTTCTCATCGAATATATTATTAATGCCTGCGTAAATCTCCAAGGAATCCTTACCATAGGAAAGCTTACTATCCAACGTAAAAAAATCCTTCATCTTGGTCGTCTCATTCCTTGTGTCATTAATAGCATAGCGCTCGCCAACATATCTTCCTGTCAAAGAAAGATTGTAATCCTCATAAAGCTCAGCTCTCAAACTAACCACAGCCTGATGCATGGGAGTCATCGGTATGTCATTGCTGCCATAGTCGCCGCCCTTGAATTTTGCCTGCTGACATGTGTAATTTGCATGCATAAAAGCTTTATCTACATAAGGCAAGTCTATGAAATTCGACAAGTCCAGATCTACTCCCAACTCAACACCCTTTCTTCTTGTCTTATCATAATTTTCATTTTGACCCGGCGAGGGATAAGGATTCACGTATATCTCATCCTTTATATCTATCCAATACGGCGTAACTGTAACTATCACTATATCGTCAAAATTATGCCTGATACCAACTTCATATTGCGTACCTGTCTGCTGTCTGAGATTGGTATTTAATCCTGACCAGGTGCTATACCATTCATCAGTAGCAAGAAATCTAAAACTCTCCTGCATGCTTAAATGCAGGCTAGAATCATCAGAATATTCATATTTAAGGCCAGTCATAAATACGGACTCTGTTGGCTCTTTTGTCTCACGCCGCACAGTAGACGCACGCTGATCAAATATATATTCTGCCTTTTGATATCTCGCCCCGCTGTTTATAAAAAGATTCTTGAACATCTCGTATTCTGAATAACCGTAAAAGCCTATCTCTTCCTTAAATATAGTAAGGTCATCTGAATTCCATTCACTGCCCTTGATTATATTTTCAATATCATAATAGTCCGTGCCAATAACAAAATTCAGCTCTTGATCGCCAATGCTGCCATCGTATGTATATTTTATAGTAGCGCCTTCTGTATCTATCATGTATTTCTGCGCAGATGGCCAGCCTCCATAATTAAGCCATGAATAAGAGTCTCTGTTTCTGTAAAAGATATCTACGTTAAAATGCGCTGAATCCGTGACATCAAACCACGGCCTTAGATCCAGCGACAGATTGACATATCTATCCTTTGTAGAAGCGAAATCACTCTCATCCGGCGACCCGCGCCTGCCATACTGCGTAAGCTCACCCTGATCATCAAGGCCTCCTGGCATGCCATAGTCATCCTCGTGCCATCCTGCTGTAAGCTCAAGCGATAGATCTTCTGAAAATTCATAACCCAGCTTTGTATTGCAATCCTTTGTATTCACATTACTATTTGATCTATAGCCATCACTATCGTAATGTTTCAAATATAAATAATGAGAAAACCCTTCTGTCTTTCCCGAAACTTCTACATCCTCTTGATAACTATCATAGCTCGCGCACATTACACCTGCTTTCCCTGATATGCCTGTGTTACCTTTTTTTGTTATGACGTTAACTACGCCACCTACTGCATTATCTCCATATAAAACTGAGCCTGTGCCCCTTATGACTTCTATTCTCTCTACGCTCTCCAGTGGTAGCTGCAGCCAATCAGGGCCTGATATATCTGCAGGATTGACCTTGCGGCCATTTACTAATAAAAGCACGTTTCTCCCAGCAGTATCTCCAAAACCCCTAATATCTACTGTTGCAGTCTTGGCGCTGCTATTGTCATAATAATGGATCCCTGCCTCTTCCTTTAATATATCTGCCACATTCTGGGCATTAGAGGATTCGATACTCTTAGAGTCGATCACAGTAATGTTTGACCCTGTTTTATAATCCTCCTGGGCCATCCTTGTTGGCGTAACTACGATCCTTTCTAACTCCACGTTCTCTGCATAAACAAGCCCTGTTGATATAGCTAATGCCAATGCCAAAAAAGTTATCTTCATCACATTCCCTCCTTAAAAGCAAAAAACTCTTAATCCATTATAGTGGATTAAGAGTTGCACCCTGTTTTCTTCACCCTTTATGACTGCCCTCAGCAGCTCCCTGTTATAGGGAAAAATATATTGTAAGGTTTTCTGACTTAAGGCCGTCTACTCTCTGCGCCTTCTCGTCCGCCCAAAGCGAACAATGGCTTATTGCAGATTTCGTAACCTATTACAGCAGCGGGGCTGCGCTGGACTCCCACCAGCTTCCCTTAAACAACATAATATGAAATATTCAATTGTAAATATTTTATACCCTAATTACTAAAACAAGTCAACAAAAAAATACCTTTGCCGAAAAAGCCGAGGTCCAGCCTCGGCTTTTTACCGCCTCACCAAAAACACATGCGGCCGGGATGTCAGGGGATTTTCTTTGACAATGACCCGGGTCTTGTAGACCTCTTCTATTGTCTTGTAATCAAGGACCTCGCTTGGTGTGCCTTGTTTTTTTATCCGGCCCTCGCTCAATAATATTAATCTATCGCAATAAAGCGAAGCTAAGTTCAGATCATGCAATATCGCAACTACTGTCAATTTTGATTCCTTGTTCAGCTTCTTTAATAGTGAAAATGTCTCTATCTGATGGCTTATATCAAGGTGTGTGGTTGGCTCGTCTAAAAACAAAACCCTTGGCTTTTGCGCAAGTGCCTTTGCAATGACAACCCTCTGACGCTCGCCACCACTCAGCTCATCTATAAATCTATCCCTCAGGTGTATAGCATCCACTTCTTCCAGTGCCTTAAATGCGATCCTCAGATCATCCTGAGATTCAAATCCTAATCTGCTCAAATAAGGTATACGGCCCATCAAGACTACATCCAGCACTTTAAATGGGAACATAAACAGCGCGTCCTGCGGCACTACTGCTATCAGCTTTGCTATCTCTTTTAAAGGTGTATCCTTTAGCCTTTTCTTCTGCAAATATATCTCGCCCTTAAAAGGCTTTAGCACCTTTGTAGCAGTACGCAAAAGCGTTGATTTGCCTGAGCCGTTCGGGCCGATTATGCCAATAAAATCCCCAGGATCGACACTAAAGGTCACATCCTTTAGGACCTCAGTACTCCCGTAACCACTCGCGACATCTAAAAAGTAAAGCATATTATCTAAAATATACCTTTCTGGTCCGTCTCAAGATAAATATAAAAAATGGTACACCCACGAACGCGGTAACGACTCCTACTGGGATCTCGGCCGGCGCCATCACAGTCCTTGAAAAAAGATCACACACTAAAAGAAACGCCGCTCCTGTTAAAACAGAGCTCGGTATAAGCACTCTGTGGTCAGGCCCTACCAGTCTCCTTGTTATATGAGGCACCATAAGGCCCACAAAACCTATAATGCCGCACATGGAAACCACGACACTTGTGACCAACGCAGAAATAACCAGCAGTAGTTTTTTTACCTTATTGATATCCACGCCAAGATGCATTGCGTCTTCTTCTCCTAATGACAAGGCGTTTAATTCCTTTGCAAAAATGGCGGCTAATAATAAACCCAGGGCCACTGCTCCAGAAACAATGGCTACATGTATACCTTTATATACCTGTAGATTACCCAGGAGCCACCACATAATAGAATGGACCTTTGCGCTGCTGGAAATAGAGACAAAAAACATCAAGAGGCTAGAGAATAACGCGCTTACTAATATTCCAGCGATGATCATGTTTTCAGTAGATAATCTATTGCCTGACCTTGCGATATTATAGACGATTATTATGGTCAGGATGCCGCCTAAAAAGGCCAGGCCATGCGAAGCCGCGACATGCGAAAAGAACAATAACCCTATAACCGCTCCCAGGCCAGAACCAGAAGATACGCCTAAGACATAGGGTTCTGATAGAGGGTTTCTCAATACACCTTGCAGGACTACGCCTGAGAGACTAAGCCCAGCGCCAGCTGCAATGGCCAGGATAACCCTAAATAGCCTCAATCTCATAATATCAGAATACTTCTGCAGAAATATCTCATCTATGGCTATTTTGACAGGGCCTATCAGCATGCCTAAGATAATCAGGACAGTGATAAATAAAAGCGAAGTCAGTATATAAGTCAGGGGTTTAATTCTTTTCATAGAATATCTTGTTTAGTTCTTCGATAGCCAATATGATTCGCGGGCCTGGTCTTAAAAGGGTATCTGGATTAAAATCCGCATCTTTTGAAAAACTCGTCTTTATAATAATATCCGGATCCCTGTACAATAAAACCTCAGGGCTAAAAAGGCCATTGTCATCCTTTACATCCTGAGCTATATTATTACCACCTGCCAACCTCACAACATCTCCGATAAACGACGAACCAGTAACAAGCGGATCGTGAAATAACTGTACAAAAACCTTGGGTCTATCTGCACCCTTTTTTACTGGTAGATTTTCTATGCGGGTCTTCATATCCTCTATGATAAAGCGGGCCTTATCTTCCCTATTAAATATCTTGCCAAGCATCAGCATCCTTCCGTGTAGCTCATCCATGCTTTTAGGTGACACCTTTATAATCTTCGCACCCCTTAGCCTTAAATAATCCATTAGATCAGCATCAAGATCAGCATTCACCAGGATATGGCTTGGCCTTAATAAAATTATCTTTTCTATATTTGGCCTATTAAAACTTCCGACGCGCTCTATATCCAGGGCCTTTCTCGGATAATCTGAATACTCATCCACACCTACTACTGACTCGCCAAGTTCGAGGCTAAACAATATCTCCGTAGTATTCGGCGCCAGAGAAATTATGCGATATTCCCGAGCCATAGCCATGGATGCAATTAATAAAAATAGGCATAAAAATATTATCTTTTTCAATACTCTATTCCTTTCCTCGCGCCAACCTTAGATCTAAAAGGATGTTTTTTATCTATCATTGCCGTCACATAATCCGCATGCTCTTCTATGCCAGAGATATCCCCTCTACCTGTAAGCACCAACTCAAGTTCCTGTGGTACACTTTTTAATAATTTGAGGAATTTTTCCTTACTGAAAAACCCTTGATCTATAACATTTATAACTTCATCCAACACCACCATGCCATACTTCTTGCTAAACATTACCTTTTCTGCTTCTTTGACCATTCTCTCGATAGCCTTTTTCACCTTCCCTTGTCCCTTGTCACTTGTCACTTGTCCCATAAATAAAGGGTGACATTCCTCGCACTTCACAACCTCTATGCTTAACTCCTTAGCCGAAATCTCTTCCCCGCAAACCAGTTTCTCAGGCTTAAAAAACTGGAACACGCAGACCTTAAGTCCCTGGCCGCTCGCCCTCATTGCCAGGCCAAAGGCCGAAGTAGTCTTGCCTTTTCCATTTCCAGTATAAATATGTATCATCTTGGATTTTCTATCCTCTTCTTAGAAACTCTAAACACTAAACTCTAAATCCTAAACAAACTCAAAACACAAAACTCAAATGCCAAAACTGCAGTTTTGAGTTTTGGATTTGGGGTTTTGGATTTGTTTAGAGTTTAGGGTTTCGAATTTAGAGTTTATATTTATCAAAATGCTGACCTACCTGCTATCGTCAGCATCGTTACTACTGTTGCTGCTATCAGGACGCCGAGGGTTGCGGCTATAAAGGTTGGCACAAAGTGTATGCGTAAAAGTGATGCTATGAGGCAGCCTGTCCACACGCCTGTGCCTGGGAATGGTATGCCAACGAAAAGCATAAGCCCCAGCGCTTCGTATTTCTCGATAAGCCCGGCACGCTTCTTTGCTCTTGCGAAAAGCCACTCGAAGAATTTACGCATGAGTTCGGTCTTGCCCAGTCTTTTAGAAATTGGCTCTAATAAAAAATATATCGGCGCTATTGGCAGAAGATTCCCTATCACTGCATAAAAAAATACCAAATAAACATCCTGTTTGAGCAGTAGAACGCCTATAGGTATAGACGCCCTTAGCTCAGTAACAGGTAAGGTGCTTAACAATAAGATCGTTACTTTTGGAGATAATCCGAATGAATATAAGAAGTTGACTATTGCGTCTTGCATAGCATTTAAAAACGTCTCCACAGGGATTCATAGATGATAAGCTTTATAAATCTGAGCGTATCAAAAAAGGGATTGATCTGGCTGGATTCACTCCCGTAGATCGAATCTATATCCACAAACGTTATGCGCAAATTATGTCTTTTTGCCTCAAGGAGCATCTCTGATTCTATCTCATACTTTGTCGTCCTTAGATTCATTTTATCAATAGCGTTCCTGGACAGGAGCCTGTATCCGCATTGCGAATCTTCCACCTTCTCCCCCAGGATAAGCGATATTATAAAAGACATAAATACATTTGTGCACCGCCTTACAAAAGGCATTTTCTTTGGATTGCGCATTCGATTGCCAAGTACAATATCCGCGCCTGATCGTTTGTGTTCTTTTATGAATTTATCGATCTCTGCAAGATCATGCTGGCCATCACCATCCATAGTGATGACAAAATCACAGCCATTATCCAGGGCGTATTCCATGCCTTCTCTTATGCACCGGCCCTTGCCTACATTTTTAGAATGCACCACGAGCTCTGCCCCGAATTTATTCGCCTCTACAATAGTGTGATCACGTGAACCATCGTCCACGACCACGACCCTGAAATCCATTGTCCTGAGTTTCCTCACGATAGGACCAATAGTCCTTTTCTCATTATAAGTTGGGATGACTATAAATACGCTCATAGATTAAAGCACAAACGCGTCTGTGGGCGCCTCCCAGAATCTCCTGAATACAAGCCACTGTTCTGGATACGCCTTGATATATTTTTCCATTACAGGTACAAAACTTTCTGTTGCCCTTTTAATCATTTCCTCTTCTGTCATGCCCGGTATCTTTTTTATTTCAATGGGTTTCTCAAATATTAACTTGTAGCTAAATCTATCATGACGTATACAAAATCCTGGTATAATCGGTGAGCCTGTCTTTAAACTAAGCGCTGCTGGACCCTTTGGAATGCTTGTTGGCACACCGAAGAACTCCAGGGTTACGCCAGAATCCGTAAAATCCCTGTCTCCGACCAATGCAAGCATGCCGTTTCTCAATAACGTCCTGATACAGCCTCTCATAACAGAGCTCATCCCGATCACTTTCATGCCGTTCTCTTCTCTCTGTTTAATAAAAAAATCATTTATCCTGTCGTGCCTGTGATTCAAGGTAACAGCGGATATGTCATAGCCCTTTATGCCTACTGCCACTCCGGCTATCTCCCAGTTGCCAATATGACAGCTGAGAATAATGGCGCCTTTATTTTCTTTTAAAGCCTTATCAATATTCTCAAGGCCTTCGATCTTAACGTTTCTATCAATATTTTCTTTATTAAGTTTTGGTATTCTGAAGAAATCCACAAGATACAGACCAAAATTCCTGAAGACCTTTCTTGCCAATACGCGAGACCCTGCAATATCTTTCTTAAGCACTGTACTTAAATTCTCAGTGACAGCCTCTCTGTCTTTTTTTGAAATGCAATAATGAATATCAGCGAATCTCTCTGCAAGCCAGTATACAACCTTTAGCGGCAGGGCATTCGAAAGAAAAAAACCAATTCTGTATAAAATATAAAAAAACATTTTATTCCGTATCCAATACCAGCTTTGCGATATCCCTGGCTGCGTTGGGTCTTTTTAGTTCACTGGCCCTTTTGCGCATCTGGTCGAGTTTTGTATTATTCAAAAGTAGCTCCTTGACAAGCGCCACTATGTCCTCGCTGTCTTCTGCCTTAACAGCCACGCCCTGCTGCAGGAGAAATTCAGTATTTTTTGCCTCCTGCCCTGGTATTGGACGTACAATGATCATTGGCAGATCTTTACTTAATGCCTCGGATGTCGTAAGTCCTCCTGGTTTTGTAATGACTATACTCGAGACTTCCATTAACTCATCTATGTTTTCCACATGGCCAAAGACAAACAATTTCTTCTTGTACTTGAGCTCCCTTTTTTTTAGTGTCTTCTCGAGTTTTTTATTGGTTCCGCAAACCACTGCCAACTGAAAAGGGATATCTATGCTTTCAAGCATATCAACAATGTCCTCGACAGGTCCCAGCCCCTGGCTTCCGCCCATAATGAGAACAGTGGAGACTTGAGGATCAAGCCCTATATCCTTACATACTTTATTCTTATCGTGTGCTATGCCAAATCTTGGATTGATTGGAATACCAAAGACCTTTATCCTGGATCCACTCACTCCGTTCTTCACAAATCTCTCCTTGCAGATCTCAGACGGCGTAATATACCAGTCCACATCATTAAATATCCAGTAGGAATGCGGGGCATGATCTGTCAGGACGCCTGTCAGCGGCAGAGGCAGATTCAAATTCCTTTTGTAATCAGCTATCATGCCACATGGAAACGCCTGTGTGCACACAACAGCATCTGGCTGGAAATCCTTTAAAAGCGCTTTTAATTTTTTAGAATTAAATCTGTGTATGGCTTCCCGTATAGCCTGGGCATTCTTTAAGATCTTTGGATTATCATACAGGTACTCCCATACCTCTGGCTTCTTCTTTATCACCTCTGCATATGTTTTGCTGATCACCTTTTCGAGAATAGGATTAGTGTACCCAAAGGCATTTATGTTAAGGGTCTGGACTGACGGCGAGATCTCCTTTAAGGCGCTCTCAATGGCAATGCTGGCGCGATGATGCCCGGAACTCTCGGTTATGTACATTAAGAGGATTTTTTTATCTGGCATTTTTCTTTATGAATCTCTCTATGCGCAGGCACGCCTCCTTTAGATCAGGCATCTTGGAAGCATAGGATATTCGTATATAATCTTTTCCTTCTGGCCAAAAAGCTGTGCCAGGCACGACTGCCACATTTTCTTTCTTTAAAAGTTTTTTCGCGAATTCCATGCAGTTCATGCCTGTATTTTTTATTGAAGGGAATATATAAAAAGCGCCGTCTGGCATAGGACAGACTAGTCCTATCTCGTTCATCCGGTCTACTATAAAATCGCGCCTTCTCTTATATTCGCGCTTCATCTCCTGCACGTAACGGCTGGAATTCTTCAGCGCCTCGATCGCCCCTATCTGCCCCATTATAGGAGAGCACAGCATTGTATACTGGTGGATCTTTGTCATAGCGTCTATTATCTTTTTTGGGCCGCATGCATATCCGACCCTCCACCCTGTCATGGCAAATGTCTTGGAAAATCCATTTAAGTACACAGTTCGATTCTTCATCCCCTTTAATGTGCAGAGAGGCGTATGCGAAAAATCGTAAGTAAGTTCGTCGTATATCTCGTCGCTTATGACAATAAGGTCGTGTTTTATAAAAACCTTGGATAGCTCCTGAAGCTCTTTCTTCGAATAAGAAACACCTGTGGGATTTGCAGGGTAATTTAAGATTATTGCCTTTGTGCCTCTTGATATGTGTTTTTCCACGAGAGAAGGCGTTAATTTAAAACCAGTCTTTTTGGTGTTGATAAATACAGGTGTACCTCCTGCCAGGAAAGTTACAGGATGATATGACACGTAACAAGGCACAGGTATAAGCACTTTATCGCCTGGATTCATGAGGCTGCGCAAAACAAGATCCATGCCCTCACTTACACCTGTAGTAATAAGCACTTCTGTATCAGGATCATACTCTACGTTGTGCCTGGTCTTTAGGTGTTTTGAAATCTGCGACCTTAACTCGTAAAGACCTTTATTAGAAGTATATGAGGTCGCCCCTCTTTCAATAGAAAATATGCTAGACTCGCATATGTTCCATGGTGTGACAAAATCCGGTTCGCCCACACCAAGAGAGATCACATCCTTCATCCCGATGACAAGTTCAAAGAATTCCCGTATACCCGAAGGCGGTATTTGTTCTACTTTCTTGGATATATCCATAATTTAGCCTCGTTAATTTTAAAATGAAATAGCGATGCGCTTATCTCTCTCAGCCCTTTTTAGTACGTCTCCGTCTTCTTTGTATTTTTTCAAAAGAAAATGTGTGACTGTGCCTCTGACATTGTCGAGCGTTGCAAGGCGCTCAGAGACAAAGCTCGACACAGCCTGTATGTCCTTGCCTTCTACAACCAGTAAAAGATCATATGTGCCTGAGAGCAGATAGCAGCTTACGACCTCTGGAAATCTGTATATCCTCTCAGCTATATGATCAAAACCATGTCCTCTCTGTGGCGCAATATTTACCTCTATCAATGCCCTGACAGCCCTGTTATTATCTTTTATAAGCTCCCGATTCAAAACTGTTTTGTATTTAAGTATTACTCCGTCTTTTTCAAGCTTCTTTATTGTATTTTTTACTGTCACAACGCTCTTCTTCACGCTCTTTGCTATTTCCTGCGGCGTTGTCCGCGCATCTTTCTCGAGAATCTCGAGGATTTCCTTCATGACTACCTCCTATTCTATTACTGCTAAAACATCGCCAACCTTAACAGTGTTACCTTCTTGTGCAACAATCTTCTTCAGCGTACCTGCGGCCTTTGACGGCACATTAAATGCTGCCTTATCAGTAGCCATCTCCACAAGCTCATCTCCTTCTTTTACTGCATCGCCTTCCTTAAAGTGCCAAAAAGACACGACTGCCTGATCCACGCCTTCTGTCAACTCCGGTAATCTTAATTCTGCCATACTTCCTCCCCTTATTTTTTATTACTTACTTACGTGGAGGTTACGTAAAGTTACGGAAGGTTTCGGAATGTTGCGTAAGGTTGTATTAAGAGCGTTGGAATCCATCGCTCTTGTAACCTTCGGTAACCTTCTCTAACATTCCGTAACCTTCGTAACCTCCATGTAGTATTTACATATAAGACGACCTCGTAAACGGGCTGCAGGAATGTTTCTTGAAGCCCAGCTCCTCTGCCCATCTTGAAAATTTAGTAAATTCCTCTGGCGCTAAAAATTCCTCGACCTCCAGGCAGCTCGGATCAGGCCGTAGATACTGGCCTATGGTAATTATTTCGCAGCCTGCTTTCCTTAAGTCCTCCATCGAGACTCGAACCTCGTCTCGAGTCTCGCCAAGCCCTACCATCAGGCCGCTCTTTGTTGTAACCTGGTTGCTCGCATACCTTATGAGATCCAATGATCTTTTATAATCTGCCTGCGGCCTGACTCTATTATATAATCTAGGTACGGTCTCTATATTATGCGAAAATATATCAGGTTTTGCAAGAATAACTTTATCAATTGCATAGCGCTTGCCAAGAAAATCAGGGACAAGCACTTCTATCCTTAAATCGCTGTTAGATTCCCTTAAGATCTTAATGCAATCTGCGAAATGGCTTGCGCCGCCATCCCCTAGATCATCACGCGTAACAGAGGTTACGATCACACTGAGAAGCCCTAATCTTTTAACTGCATCTCTTATATCAAAGAGCTCTTTTTTGTCTGGCAATGACAATTTCTGCGCTGTCTCGATCGCGCAAAACCTGCAACTCCTGGTGCATCTATTGCCTAATATCAAAAATGTGCACTTGCGCCTTGAAAAACAGTCGTATATGTTAGGGCATTGCGCGCTCTGGCATACTGTATTAATATTTGAATCACGCAAAAGTTCCCTGAACTCTGCTGTATTCTTATCAATTCTTACTGACTGTCTCAGCCAATAAGGGAATCTCTTTAAATGTCGAGATG
This sequence comes from Candidatus Gorgyraea atricola, assembly GCA_030765235.1. Taxonomy (NCBI): domain Bacteria; kingdom Pseudomonadati; phylum Candidatus Omnitrophota; genus Candidatus Gorgyraea; species Candidatus Gorgyraea atricola. The sequence goes on from JAVCCW010000010.1 coordinate 131,935, forward strand.
AGTCTATTTTTAGCATCATCCATGTCTATTTCGCGCTTCAGCAAACTTTTTAATGATGTGATCTCAACGCCTTCAATGCCACATGGCCTGATAAATGAAAAAGGCATAAGATCAGTGTTGATATTCATGGCCAAGCCGTGATACGTGACCCATTTTTTTACGCCTATGCCTATGGAGCCGATTTTTTTATTGTCGGTCCATACACCTCTGAGTCCAGGTCTTTTTTCTGTAAAAATCCCGTATTGTGCTAAAAAAGCGCTTCCTATCTCTTCTAAAAACTCTAAAAATCTATGTATATCCCGACTCTCATTTTCCAGTTTAAAAATAGGGTACGCTATGAGCTGGCCAGGGCCGTGATATGTAACATCCCCACCCCTGTCAGTCTGAACCACATGGATCTCGCGCCTAAATACATTCTGCTCTGAACCAGTTCTCCCTATTGTTATAACTGGGTTGTGTTCTGTTACGAGTAACGTATCTTCACAAATACCCAGGGCAACTCTCTCTACGAATTCCCTCTGAAGCTGATATATCTCTGAAAAATCAGTTACACCCAAATCTATAACTCGCATAATGACTTGAACGGGCTAACGACCTCAGCTATTTGAACCTCACCCTATACGACTCTAAGTGCTTTGTTAATCCCTCTATCTTTGTGATCTTCTCGATCGCTTCTTTTTCTCTTTCAAGCGCCTTTTTGGAATATGCTATCGTGTGCGTGCTCTTAAGAAAAGACCTCACACTAAGACCTGAGAAAAACCTGGCTGTGCCGCCTGTTGGCAAGACATGGCTCGGACCTGCCACATAATCTCCTACGCATACAGGCGAATATGGCCCTATAAACACTGCGCCCGCGTTATTAATTAACTTCAAGACCCTGTTGGGGTTTTTTATAAACACCTCGAGATGCTCAGGCGCGATCCTATTTATGACCTCTGCTGCCTGCTGAAGATTTTTTGCCAGTACGATATAACCCTTGCCTACTTCTTTTCTCATTGCGCGGGCGAATTTTTTTGATGTAGTAACAAGGATTGCAAGGCCCTTTAAATGTTCTGCCTGAGCCTGCATGTCTTCTATTACATAGTCTTTATCTGAAAACTGGTTCGCCAATATAACGACTTCGCTCGGACCTGCAAGCATGTCTATGTCAACATAACCATACACCTGACGCTTTGCCTCAGTCACATAATCATTGCCCGGGCCCACGACCTTATCCACCTTTGGTATAGTCTTTGTGCCAAACGCAAGGGCAGCTATTGCCTGCGCGCCTCCGACCTTATAAACCTCATCCACCTTTAAGAGATTTGCCACTGCGAGTATGTGGGGATCAACAGTGCCGAATTTTGTCGGCGGAGTCGCGAGTATTATCCTTTTCACGCCAGCTATCCTCGCAGGTAAAACGCTCATGTACACGCTCGAGACAAGCGGTGCTGTGCCTGCTGGTACATATATGCCGACGCTTTCAATAGGCCTAAAGATCTCGCCCAGCTGAATACCTTCCGCGTCTTTTATCTTCCATGGCCTAGGCAATTGTTTTCTGTGGAATTTCTCGATGTTCCCGATTATGGTTTTCAGGCTCGATATAAAACCTGTATCTATATTCTGATAGGAGCCATTGATCTCGTTTGCGCTTACCTTTAGGTCTTTTGGAGAGAGCTTTACCTTATCAAATCTCCTGGTATACCTGATGACTGCCTTGTCACCATTCTCTCTCACGTCATCTACGATCCTGCGCACCTTTTCTGTTACGCGCTTTTTATTGCAATAATATCTCCCACAGAGTTTCTGTATTTCCTTGCTGGAAAGTCTCAAAATTTTCATAAATGCTCCTTTAGGACTTCTTGTGCTTTTTTTAATATTTTCTTTATGTCGATATTAGCGCGGGCTCCTGCCTGGGCAAAATCTGGCCTGCCTCCACCTTTTATGCCAAAACTTGAGCCTATCTCATTCAATACCTTGACAGCATCCATGCCTGCCTGGACCCTGACAACCATTGAAAGCTTTCCGTCCTTTTCAGATACCAGGACAAAAATTGACTCCCTTATCCTGCCTTTTATTGTATCAGCTGTTTTTCTCAGCATAGCCATATCCACATTGCTGATCTCTGCAACAATAACATCGCGCCCTTTGATCTTCTTTATGTCTTTCAAAATCCCATCAATGCTTGAGGAAGCGAATCTATCACTGACAATATTCAAATCTTTCTCTATCTTCTTAAGCCTTTTTGTCAATTTTTCTATTTCTTTTAGTATATTATCTGGCGATGTCTTTAATTCTTTCGCTATCTCTTTTACTAAGGCTATGCTTTCCTGGATCTTTTTATTCGCCGCGTCTCCTGTAACAGCCTCGATCCTTCTTACTCCGCCTGCTATGGAAGACTCTGAGAGGATCTTAAATCTGATGATCTCTCCTGTATGCCTTACATGCGTGCCGCCGCATAATTCCTTGCTATATTCACCCACAGAGACCATTCTCACAGTATCCGCATATTTTTCTCCAAAAAGCGCGATCACGCCCTGCTTCTTTGCCTCTTCCAATAAAAGCTCTTTAACACACACCAGGCTATCCTCTTTTATTCTTTCATTCACAAGATCCTCTACCCTTGAAAGCTCCTCGCCTGTAAGCGCCTTAAAATGCGTGAAGTCAAATCTCAGATGATCTGGCGCGACCAAAGAACCAGCCTGCTTTACATGCTGGCCCAGCACCTTTCTTAAGGCATTATGCAAGAGATGTGTAGCTGTATGATTTTCTCTTACCTGGCCTCTACGTTTTACATCTATCCTTGCCACTACTTTATCACCTGGTTTTAGCGCGACTGTTTTCATCTTTACCTGATGCTCGATCCTCCCGGCAAGATCAATTGCATTTGTAACCTCTGCTATAACTTTTCCATCCTTGATCAATGCCCCAGTATCACCTACCTGGCCACCTTTTTCGCCATAAAAATTTGTCTTCTTCAAGAAAATAGAATCTCCTGAAACCTGCACAACTTCAGTCTCGAGTTCTTCTTCGTTTTCTACAAAAATACTTTCATCAGGCAATTTCAGGTTTGCGTCGCCTTTAAATATCGAACCTTTTATCTTGCTGGATGCGCGTGACTTAATGCGCTGGTCTTTCATGCATTTTTCAAAACCCGGGATGTCTAGCTTTATACCCCTGACTCTTGCTATGTCTTGTATTAATTCTACAGGAAACCCATAAGTATCATAGAGTTTAAAAATAGCTTTCCCTGGAAGCACGCCTTTAGACTTAAAGGTCTCCTCTACCTCTTTCAGCCTCTCTTGACCAGCTTGGATAACGTTACTAAATCTTTTTTCCTCTTCCAATATTTCCTGCGCAATATATTCTCCGCGCTGTGTAAGTTCTGGATATGGCCTCTTCATCTCCCCTGCAACCACAGGAACCAACTTATACAAAAAAGGCTCTTTAATGTCCATTGCCCTACCATGCCAAGATGCTTTTCGAATCAATTTACGAATAACATAGGCTCTCTCTTCATTAGATGGCGACACACCATCTCCAATCGCAAATGTAACTGCGCGTATATGATCAGCGATAGTATTAACAGTATTAGGATTGTGAGAACTTCCAGCAAATCCTTCTATCTTCTTAACTATCGGTTCAAACGAATCTATCTCGAAATTCGTCTTTTTCCCCTGCATGACCCTTGTGATCCTCTCAAGTCCCATGCCTGTATCTATGTTCTTGCCTGGCAGCGGGTCTAATTTGCCGTGATCCTTTCTGTCAAACTGCGTAAATACAAGATTCCATATCTCCACACCATCTGGGCCGCCATAAAAAATCTCAGAGCATGGACCACATGGCCCGTTCGGACCTTTGCTTGGCGCGCTCGCTGGCCAGAAATTATCTTTTTCTCCCAGCTTTAGGATCTTTTTCGTAGGTACTTTTATTTCATTCTTCCAGATATCGTACGCCTCGCTATCATCTTTATACACTGAGACCCATAGATCCTTTTCCTTAAGGCCTAACTCCTTTGTCAGAAACTCCCATGCCCACTCTATTGCCTCTTTCTTAAAATAGTCGCCGAACGAAAAATTTCCAAGCATCTCAAAGAACGTATGATGATCAGGCGTCTTTCCCACATTCTCAAGGTCGCCTGTGCGCAGGCACTTCTGGCAGGTCGCTGCCCTTCTCGGGCCCTTCACTCTACCAAGAAACTCTTGTTTAAATTGATTCATACCCGTGCCTGTAAAAAGAAGGCTGGGGTCATTGGCAGGAACGAGTGAATCGCTTGGATAGATCTTATGTCCACGTTCCTCGAAGAACTTCAAGAAACGATCTCTGATTTCGTCTGCTGTCATGTTATCCTATTTCAATAGCGCCTCTAGTGTCAGGTTTTAGGTGTCAAGTGTCAAGGAGCTAAAATCCCTGACACCTTTCACCTGACACTTGACACCAACGCTTATCTCTCCTTAATTACAACATACCCTCTATAGGTTCCTATTAGCGCATCGCCTGAGACATCGCTAATAGCACTCTTGTAGTCCTTCAGGCCCTTGATCCGTATTCTATTGATCTCGTAAATCACATCCCCTGAGCGTATACCAGACCCTTCGGCAGAACTACCTGGTTCCACCTTAATGACGATCACACCGATACTTTTGCTCAGCTTAAAACGACTCGCTATCTCAGGCGTAACCTCAGAAACCTCAAGCCCTCGCCAGAATTTACTGTCTACAGCCTCTGTCTTTACCTTTTTTCTGCTTTGCGCCAACGCAGTCTTTCCATCAGGCCTTTGGCCTATCTCTACCTCAAAAGTATGGATCTTTCTTTTTCTTATTATGCCAAGCGATGCCTTTTCACCAATATCTTTTTTCAATACCATCCTGATTAGATCCTGTGTATTCCTTACCTTTTCATCGTCAAAAGACGCGATTATATCTCCTGGCAGCAACCCAGTCTTTTCAGCAGGACTATTTTCTAAAATCCTTGAGATCAAAACCCCAAACTTACTATCCAATCCAAAATACTCAGCCAAATCAGAATCAACATCCTGTATGATCACGCCGAGCCAACCGTAAAGAACCTCTCGGCCCTGCTTCAAATCCTCCATGATCCTCTTGGCTGTATTAGCAGGCACTGCAAAGCCTATGCCCTCGGACCCGCCACTCAAGGTAAATATCGCTACATTTATACCTATCACCTCTCCATGGATATTCACAAGAGGTCCACCGCTGTTGCCTGGATTTATAGCCGCGTCAGTCTGTATTAAATCAGAATATTCTCTTGCCCTTTTGTCCGTCCTTGGAAGACTCCTGCGCAAAGCGCTTACCACGCCCACAGTGACAGTAGGCTCAGGATTTTTTACAGCGTACGCGAATGGATTGCCGATCGCGATCGCCCAATGGCCTATTTGCACATTATCCGAATCGCCAAGCCTCGCAACAGGAAGATCGCCTCTTGGCTCGATCTTGACAACCGCAAGATCCGAATGCACATCTGAACCTGTTAGCTGGCCTTTAAATTCCCTGCCATCCGGCAAGGTAACAGTGATCTTGTCTGCGGTGCCGACCACATGTTCATTAGTAAGGATATATCCTTCCTTATCTATAATAACACCTGAGCCAAGGCCTGCGCGCTTAAACTCCCTGTCAGGACCAGCTACAAAAAAATCATCAAAAAAATCCTTGAAAAAATCATCCTGGAATTCCGCGAATGGATAATATCTAGTCTGATAATGCTCCACCTGTTCAATGCTTATGCTCACTACAGCTGGCCCGACCTCCTTGGAGACCTTGACAAACGAATCCTGCAGATTAAGCGCCTCCTGAGCAGGCTGGGCACTTGCGATGCATGCTATTAAAAGCAAACCCAGAATCAATGTAAATCTTTTCAACTCCGGTCTCTCCTTCTGTGTAATGTGTAAAGTGTAAGGTGTAATGTAATTGGGGTAGCTTGGTACATTACACATTACACAACCGTTGTCCGTACTATTTTCTCCCAGGTGTTTTAGCTAGTAAGGATTCCCTGATCTTTTTCTCGATCTCATTACTGACCTTTGTATTACTCCTTAAAAAATCCCTGGCTGATTCCCTGCCCTGGCCGATTTTTTCATTGCCAAACGTTACCCATGAGCCGGATTTTTCCAGTATCCCTGCGTCAATACCTAAGTCAAGGATCGCGCCTGTGCGCGAAATGCCCTCGTCATGCATGATCTCAAACTCTGCTTTTTTAAAAGGCGGGGCAACCTTATTCTTCACGACCTTTGCCCTTACCCTTACGCCAACCACATTGTCCCCTGCCTTTATAGAGGTTATTCTTCTTAGATCGATCCTCACTGAAGAATAGAATTTCAATGCGCGGCCGCCAGTAGTAGTCTCTGGATTACCGAACATAACGCCGATCTTCTCCCTTATCTGGTTTATAAATATAACGCATGTGTTTGTCTTTGAGATAATAGCTGTCAGCTTACGTAATGCCTGTGACATGAGACGCGCCTGTAACCCTATGTGCCTATCACCCATCTCACCTTCTATCTCTGCCTTTGGCACAAGCGCTGCAACAGAATCAATGACGATCAAGTCCACTGCGTTCGAGCGCACAAGCATCTCTGCTATGTCCAGCGCCTGCTCGCCTGTGTCTGGCTGCGATATCAAAAGATCATCCAGGTTCACGCCTAATTTCTTGGAATAGCTCGGATCCAATGCATGCTCAGCATCTATAAACGCGGCTACTCCGCCCAGCTTCTGGGCCTGCGAAATAATACTCAGAGTCAGTGTGGTCTTCCCTCCTGCCTCAGGCCCGTATATCTCCACGACCCTGCCTCTTGGCACACCGCCAACACCCAAAGCCAGATCAAGCGGCAATGCGCCTGTTGGAATAACGTCAACTTCAAACTTTGTCTCTTTGCCAAGTCTCATGATGGCGCCCCTACCAAACTGCTTCTCGATCTGCGAAACCGCCATATCTAATGCCTTTTCCTTATTACCCTTAGCAGCAACCTTTTTCTCTTCCTTTTTCACTTCTTTCCTAACCATCCTACACCCCCTTTTTTCTGTTAACTTTACACTTAAACAAAGCTCCTCTTCTGTAGGCCAGGTTTAAACCTGGCCTACTTTACGCTGAAGCAAAGCTCAAGTGTAAAGTTATTATATAATCCTAACCCTATAAAGTAAAGTAAATTATCCGCCACCTCCTTTCTACATATAGTAGACACATCGAGGAGCTAATTTTCTTTCAAAAAAGATTGCTTCTATAATTCATATTGCATATAATAAGACCTATGGAAATATCCTCGCATGTAATATGCATTGGCAATGAAATTATGCTTGGCCATATTAATAACACAAATGCCCAGCATATTTCAGAGAAACTCTCCTCTATTGGCATAAAGACTGCAAAGCATCTGTCCATTCCTGACGTTCCAAAGGTTATTATTAATTCAATAAAAAATAGTCTAGCCGATGCTAATATCGTTATAGTTACAGGTGGTCTTGGTCCTACTGTGGATGACCTGACGCTTGACTGCATCGGAAAGGCACTGGATAGAAAACTCATCTTTAAAGACAGGGTTGCAAACCATATAAGGCAGCATTTTAAAAATCGTAAGTTAAAGATGCCAAAAAATAACCTGCGCCAGGCACTTATACCTGAAGGGGCAACCCCAATACTAAACAATATAGGCAGCGCCCCAGGCCTTATAATCCAGACAAAAGGAAAAGTCCTTATTGCATTACCAGGTGTGCCTTTTGAAATGCATGCCATGATAAAAGATACTGTGCTGGGCTTTCTTAAAAAGAGATTCTCTCCAGGCAGGCTAATAAAATCCCGCGTAATAAAAATAACAGGGCTTCCAGAGTCAAAGGTGAATGAAAAGATCGAGGACATATTGAAGCTGGGTGGCAATGTCCAGATGGGTATCTACCCTCACCCCGAAGAGATCACAGTAAAGATAACTGTGACTGACAAAAAGGCTGACGCTACAATAAAAAAGATCGAGAGAAAGATAAAATCACGGCTGGGAAACTACATATTCGGCTATGATGAAGAGAAATTAGAAGAAGTTGTTGGCAAGCTGCTCTTAAAAAAGAAAAAAACCTTAGCAGTCGCAGAATCCTGCACAGCCGGACTTTTGGCGAGTAGAATCACAGACGTTTCTGGAAGTTCAAGGTATTTCAAGATGGGTGTAGTTACTTACAGTAATCAAGCTAAGAATAAACTTCTATATGTGCCTAAAGATACGATAAAACAACACGGCGCTGTCTCCAAACAAGTAGCAAGCGCAATGGCCAAAAACATGCGGCTATTAGCTGACGCAAGCATAGGAATCGGTATAAGCGGCATTGCAGGTCCAACCGGCGGCACCAAGAAAAAACCAGTAGGCCTAGTCTACATCGCGCTCTCAACAAAGAAAAAGACCATTTGCAAAGAATTCCGCTTCCTGGGCCAGCGAAATATCATAAAGTTTAAAGCCACTCAAGCAGCCCTTAACCTGGTGAGGCTTCATGGGCTTGTGTAAAGTGTCAAGTGTCAGGTGTCAAGGAGGATAAAGTGAGAAATTACAGGTTTGATTTCGAGAAATTAGATGTGTATGAGAAAACGTTAGATTTTGCAAATAAGGTTTTTAATATTACCAAGAAATTTGATAGAGAAATTCAATATTCACTTGGAGACCAATTTCGTAGAGCCTCTCTATCTATATGTAATAATATCGCTGAGGGCAGCGGTAGACCCAGTCAAAACGCAAAAAGACAATTTTACGGCTACGCCTTAGATTCAGCCAGAGAATGTATACCAATGATAACGTTAAGCCAAATGCAGAATCAAATTACTAAACAAGATGAAGAAGCATTAAGAGACGAATGTATAAGTATCTGTAATATGACTGGCAAGCTAAAAATGTCAACAAAGCATCCCTGACGCATTGACACTTAACACCTGACACCTGACACTAACATGCAAACTATCCGAGCATTTGTTGCAGTTGAAATCGACCAGCCAAATAAACAAAAGCTTTCCCAAGTCATCTCTACTCTCAAGCAAGCAAACGCAGACGTAAAATGGGTCAATAAAATCCAGATGCACCTGACACTAAAGTTTCTGGGAAATATTGAAGAAAATCGCATCAAAGAAATCTCAGACACACTTAAGTCTATTGCAGATAACTTTAGCGCCTTCAACATCCACCTCTCTAAAATCGGCGCATTCCCAAACATGCATAAACCAAGAGTCATCTGGCTTGGAATTGACAAGGGCGCACAAGACTTAAAAAACCTAGCTTCTCAGCTCGAAAAACTCGGCCCCAAAGAAGAAAAGCGTGAGTATAAAGCTCATCTCACGCTAGGCAGGGTCAAATCCTTAAAAAACATCTCTCAACTAACAAAACTTATAAACGAAACCCCCTTTCAATCCCAAGGCAACATCCCCATCACCAAACTAATCCTCTTCCAAAGCACCCTCACGCCTAAAGGTGCAATCTACTCACCCCTGACAACATTAGCTTTAAAACAATAAAATCATCTATAAATCTCTCTTCTATGACCCAGGTCAATGATGTATACGATAAGCCGATTTTTATGAACTGTATATATCACACGGTAACTTCCTACGCGCAATGAATAGTCGCCTGAAAGTTTACCTTTAAGGCTTTTAGCTTGATAGGGGTCTGTCTTTAGGGCTTCTATGGCAGAGATTAGGCGGGAATACAATTTTTTGTCTTCTTTGTAAACTTTTCGCAGTTCTTTTGCTGCTGAATTGGCAAATTCTATTTTATACATCTTTCTCTATCTTTTGCCTCAGCTTAGCTAAGGAAATAGTCTTGCCTTCCCCAATCTCCTTCTTTGCCTTTTTTATCCTTCGGGCAACGGTTTTATTAGAAAGAATTTGTATGGTCTCTAAGAGGCCTTCGTAATCATCAGGGCTCATCATGATAGCTATAGGTTTTCCTCGCTTTGTGACAATATAGCGATCCAGCCTATCGTCAATATGCTTTATTACTTCTGGTAATTCTGGTCGTAGTTCTTTTAAGGTAATTGTGTTAACCATTGCACTCCACCTCCCTCTAATATAAATTAACTCGTTTCGCTCGTAATTTATTCCAAAGGGGCTTCGCCCCTATGGCGCTCCATACAACAAGTATACACTAAAGAGTATACTTTGTCAATCAGAAAAGTCTATGCACGATCTGTAGTATCAGATTCGCATAGACGCCGGCGAGGAGGTCGTCTAGCATGATGCCTAGGCTGCCATTTAGTTTTTCCAGGTTTCTTATGGGGCGGGGTTTTATGATGTCGAAGAATCTAAAGAGGATAAAAGCTGCGACTATGTAGCCCATGGTGGGCGGCAAAAGATATAACGCCACGAGCATGCCTGCGAATTCATCTATTATGATCTCACTCGCGTCCTTGCCGCCAAGAAGCTTCTCTGTCTTTCCTGCAGTTAAAAGACCCAAGATAATACATAACACAATGCTCGCGCCCATCATCTGTGGACTATTCTTGAGGGCTCCGTAAAGAAATAGCGCGGCAAAACTCCCGATACTACCTGGGGCCACAGGAAGATAGCCTAAATAAAAAACAGTTGCGATCAGCTTACATAATCTGTTCATCCTTCACCCATAAAAATATTTTTATTCTTTATCATAAAAGAAATACCTGAAGCTAAAGTCATTGCTACTGTAATAAGCATCAGGATATGCACAGCACCGGCATAATAACCGATATATTGAAGAGTAAAACCAGAATCCCTAATTATCAAAAATATCAGTATAAATAACACTGCCACTATCTGTGACACGGTCTTATGTTTTCCTGCGATTTCAGCTGAGAGTACCTTCTTTCTTGCAAGCGCCAGTGCCCTTATTCCTGTTATCACTAACTCTCTCGCAATGATCACTATTACCATCCACGCAGGTATTATCTTCATCTCAACAAATGCAAGAAATCCGCCGAGTATGAGTATCTTATCAGCAATAGGGTCCATTAGCCTGCCAAAATCAGAGATGGAATTTGTCTTTCTCGCGATCAGGCCATCATAGTAGTCTGTAATAGACGCTACTAAAAATACAGCAAGCGCAAAAAACTTAGCACCTACGCCTCTAATGAAAAGCGCCAGTATAAAGATTCCTGCTAAGATTATCCTTGATATCGTGAGTTTATTCGCTAAGTTCATAAAACCTGCCCTACAAGGTCATATTCATGTGTATCTGTTATTTTTACCTTGTAAAATTCGCCTATCTTTAAATCCTTGCCACTTACATGCACAACACCGTCTACTTCTGGGGCATCGTATTCAGTCCTTGCAATATCTTTTTCATCAACTAATACCTTTAGCGTTCGACCCTTGAATCTCTCGTTTATCTCGCGCGATACTGTCTGCTGCAGCAACATCCCTTCGCTAAAGCGTCTCTCTTTTTCTTTTTCAGATATCTGGTCTTTAAGCTTATACGCTGGTGTACCTTCCTCTCTAGAATACCTGAAAATACCTAATCTTTCAAATTTAATTTCTCTGATAAATTGTAATAGCTCCTGAATTTCTTGTTCTGTCTCGCCAGGGAAACCCACAATAAATGATGTGCGTAAAGCCACGTCCGGAATCTCTTTTCTAATATACTCTATCAATGAGATAATATCTTTCTTAGTAGTCTTCCTGCCCATTTGCTTTAATATCCTGTTATTTATATGCTCGATGGGTAGGTCAATATATTTACATATGTTCCTACTATCTCTTATGACCTTTATTGCGTCTTTTCCCAGATTTGTTGGGTGCGTGTAAAGAAGTCTTATCCATTTATCTTTTGAAATTTTATCAAGCTCTTTCAATAATTCTGCTAATTTTTGATACGCTGAAGTATCCTGGCCCACCAAGATTATCTCTTTAGCAGAACTTTCTTCAGCCTCTTTTATGATCGAATCAATTGCCCTGGCTTTATACGGTCCTTTTAGATGCGGTATTATGCAATACGTACATCTATTCTTGCATCCTTCTGAAATTTTGATATATTTGTAATGAGCCGGGGTAAGCCTCGAAGCGTAATCATCTTTAAACGCAGAAACTACACCTCTAAATTCATCTATTTCCTTTAAGTCTTTCTGCAATTCTCTCCTGTATCTCTGCGGAAGGCATCCTGCTACTATTATTCTTTTTACTTCACCTGCTTTCTTGGCATCTATCACCTTTAAAATAGTATCTATGGATTCCTTTTTTGCGTCTTCAATAAACGCGCATGTATTTATAACCACAGTATCCACGCCAATTGCATTCTCTTTAAATGCATAGCCCTTACTTGCGAACTCGGACATAATATGTTCTGAATCAACCAAATTTCTTGGACAACCCAGACTTATAATGCTAAATGTCTTTGTCATAAAAATAGGGACGCTCTCCCGCCCCTCAAAATAACCTGACACTTTAAGTCATACTTAAAGTGTCAGGTTAAGGTTGCCTAATGCCGTCTTTTGTGATGATTAGGGTCTTTTTCTCTCCTTTTTTACCAGGGGTGCCGAGGTTTTTTCCGTTGAAGGTCAGGGTTACGCCACCAGCATTGCCCAGCTCCAGATCTATCTGCTTTTTTGCTTCCCAACTATCAGAAGCGCCCTTCTTTAATATGCCTCTAAACAAGAGCTCTTTGCCGCTGGTGACCTGGACCCACGTGTTGTAACGCGCTGCAAGTTCGACCTTAAAACTCTCTGCTACCGCCGCAACCCCGGAGGTTGCCGTGCTCGCAACCTCCGGGGTTGCGACAACGGCTTGCCCCTTATGTTTAGTGAAAAGATTCCGTATAAACCTTCCCACCTGCACAAAGCCAAAGGCAAGCAAATACACGCTGAAAATAGTCACAAGCCCGAGTCCGATCTGGCGCTTGTGTTTTAAGAACCAGTCACTTTTGGACTTTTCAGGTTTTAAGGCTAACTGAGATCCGGGCTTTTTTTCTCCACTTGACAGAAATTCTTTTACTATTCTTTCTTCAAGCGCCCCCAGGAACTGCGAATAGGATTTAATAAAGCCTCTTGCGTAAAAAGGGTCCGCTGTCTTTAAGATGCTATCTTCTTCTATTGTAGAGATTATTTTCTTAGGTATGCGCGTTCTTTCTGAGACATCTTCTATGGAGAGCTGCCTTGTTTCGCGGATCTTCTTGAGTGTTTTTCCAAGTGATTCAGGCATAATCGTTTAGCCCGTTAGCCCGTTGCCCGTTAGCCCGTTGACCCATTAACGGGCAAACGGGCTAAACGGGCAACGGGCTAAACGGATTCGGAAGATTCTTCTTCCTTAATCTTGTATTCAGCTATCAGGATCTCTCTTGGCTTACTGCCTCTAAATGGGCCTACTATGCTTTCCTCTTCCATCGCGTCTATTAATCGCGCAGCCCTGGTGTAGCCCAGCCTGAGCCTGCGCTGCAGCATTGAAACAGAGGCCTGGCCTGTCTCAAGCACCATCTTTACTGCTTCGTCGAAAAACTCGTCCTTTTTAAAACCGCCTCGCCCAGACATGCTTTTTTTCTGCTGTTCAAGTATTGCATCATCATAGATAGGATCTCTTTGTTCCTTTACTGAATTAACGACTTTTTCTATTTCAGCGTCTGTCAGGAGCGTACCTTGCGCGCGTACGGGCTTTGCGTTGCCAGGCTCTAAAAACAGCATATCGCCCTTGCCCAATAACTTATCCGCGCCATTCATATCTAAAACAGTCCTTGAATCCACTTTCGACGCCACTTTGAATGAGATCCTTGCTGGAAAATTCGCTTTTATTACACCTGTTACAACATCCACGGACGGCCGCTGCGTCGCGAGTATTATATGTATGCCCACTGCCCTTGAAAGCTGCGCGAGCCTCGTGATCGCATTCTCAACATCCTGCTGCGCTACTATCATAAGGTCTGCCAGCTCATCTATGATCACTACAAGATAAGGCATCTTTTCGCTGGATTTCTGGTTAAAGGCGTCTATGTTTCTCGCTACAGCCTTTGCAAGCTTCTTATATCTCACTTCCATCTCACTCACGACCCATTCAAGAACGCCTGATGCCTTTTTTGAATCTGTAACCACAGGGCACAGAAGATGCGGCAGGCCATTATAGATAGCCAGCTCCACCATCTTTGGGTCCACCATTATGAATTTCAATTCATCAGGCGTTGCATTATATATCATGCTCATTATCAAAGAATTCACGCACACAGTCTTGCCAGAGCCAGTAGTACCCGCGATCAAAAGATGCGGCATGTCGCCAAGATCTGCCACTACGCTCCTCCCAGCAATATCTTTTCCAAGCGCTATGGCAAGCTTTGAAGAGCCTGCCTGTTTCTGATATTCGCGAGATTCAAGGATCTCTCTTAAGCCCACAAGGGATGTACTTTGATTCGGGACCTCTATGCCCACTGCTGATTTGCCCGGTATAGGGGCCACGATCCTGACTGTAGTCGCCTTCATAGTAAGCGCAATGTCATCACTTAAGGCTGTGATCTTATTCACCTTTACGCCAGGCGCTGGCTGCAGCTCGTACCTGGTAATAACAGGTCCCTTGTTTATCTCTACCACCTTTGCATCTATGCCAAAATCCTGCAAGGTATCCTCTAATACCCTGGCACTTCCTTCTAAATCCTCGCCCTTAATCTTCTCTGGCTCAGATGAAGGCATATTTAATAATTCCAAAGAAGGAAGCTTGTAGTCTCCGACTATCCTTGGTGTAAGTTTAACTGGTTTTTTAGGGGCAGGTTTTGGTTGAGCGAATATCTTAGGTTTTGGCAATACGATCCTCGGCGCAACTGGCCTCTCTACCTTTTTCTCTTCCTTGTCCCTTGTCCCTTGTCCCTTGTCCCTTGTCCCCAAGTTAACCGCCGGTCTCAACTTAGGCCTATCCTTAACCCTGACCCTCTTCTTGCTCGCCATCCCCGATATCAATTTCCATGCGCGGCCAAATAAAAATGAAAAAATAGGTATAATCAAAAACTCTGTAGCAACCATGAGCGACAGGATAGCCAATGCAAGGGTTACTATGTATCCGCCGATCCCGCCAAAGTATCCAAGAATCTTGCTCGAAACAAAAAAACCAATAAGCCCGCCCCTCTCGACCGAAAGAACAGAATCTCCTGCGGCTGTAAGACTGAAGAACGCGCTGGCTGAGCTAAAAAGCAGCCCCAATCCTAAAAACCTGAACAAAGGTTTTTGTTCTAATCTTTCAGCGAGAATACCAATACCCCACGTGAAACACAAGAATGGAATAAGAAAACCCGCATAGCCCACTACCTTAAACACAAGCCACGCAAGATACGCGCCCACTATGCCAATATAATTTCTAACATGCAGATTCGGGGAGGATGTTTCAAAGGAAATATCGTAAGGAGAGTAAGAAACCATTGCCGCCAGTAAAATCACTGCCAGCGCGAATAAGCTAAGCGAGATCAGTAAATCTTTCTTATCTCTTGTCATTTTCCCGTTTCCCGTTAGCCCGTTGCCCGTTTAGCCCGTTACAAAAATAATAGAGCTACTAGCCCAAGAATAATGCAATAAATGCCAAACAGATGAAACTTATTCTTGTAAAGCACCCTTAATAACAATTTTAATGACAAAACACCAATAATGCAAGAAGTAATAAAGCCTATTAAATAAATCGGGCTAAATCCTGTCAAGGCCGGATCTTTTATCTTAAATAAGGCCGCGCCTATTATTGCGGGAATGGCTAATAAAAATGAAAATCTCGCGGCAGCCTGGCCATCGAGCCCCAGAAATAATCCCGTGGAAATAGTCACGCCGCTCCTTGATATGCCTGGCATAACTGCAATAGCCTGGGCCAGGCCTATCAAGATTGCCTTAAGGCCTGAAATACCACCAGAGCCGAATCTAAGAAAGCTCCCAAGGATAAGCCATATGCCGGTTACAACAAGCATTGCGCCGACCATCTTGACATTGCCAAATGCTGCTTCGATCCCTTTACCAAAAAACAATACGCATAATACAGTAACAGCAGTTGCCATTAAGATAAAGAAACCTATTTTTCTCTTAACAGTAACTGCCTCTATTATATCTTTCCAAAATACTATGAATATAGCGGCCAGAGTACCAACATGCAGAAATATATCAAAACTAAGCTGCGGCCCTTCCATACCCATCAGCTTATGCATGATCACGAGATGACCCGAGCTGGAGACTGGAAGAAATTCAGTAAGGCCTTGGACTATGCCGGAGATTAAGGCTTGGAGGAAAGTCATACTTTACAGCAAGAGGTTACGAAGGTTATGGAAGGTTATGTAACGTTCCATAACATTACGTAACATTCCATAACCTCCACGTATTAAAACACTTATTCCTGCGCCTGCTTAATACTCAAATTCAACCTACCCATATCATCTATCTTAATCAGCTTGACCTTGACCTTGTCGCCTACTTTTACAGCTTCCTCGACATTTTTGACAAACTTGCCTGCCAATTCAGATACATGGATCAGGCCTTCTTTTCCAGGGAAGATCTCGCAAAACGCGCCGAAATTCATAAGACGCGTGATCGTGCCCTCAAACACAGTGCCTATCTTGATATCACCTGCTATACCTTTTATGATCTCTATGGCCCTATCAATGGCTTCCTTGTTCTCAGACGCTACTGAAACCTTACCTTCATCTCCATCCACCTCGATGGTCGCTCCTGTTTCCTGAATGATCCTCTTTATTACCTTTCCGCCTGGCCCTATTACCGCGCCGATCTTGTCCTTATTTATAGTGATCATCTTTATCTTTGGCGCGTACTCAGAAAGTTCCTGCCGCGGCCCTTCCATTGCTTCCTTGATCTTATTCAAGATAAATGAACGCGCGGGTTTTGTCTGCGTCATAATCTTTTTTATTAATTCCAGGTCAATACCATCGATTTTCAGATCCATCTGGAGCGCTGTGACACCTACCTCAGTGCCTGTGACTTTAAAATCCATATCTCCAAAATGATCTTCAATGCCCGCGATATCAGTCAGGATCATGGCCTTGTCCCCATCTTTTACCAGACCCATGGCAATACCAGATACAGGTCTTTTTATAGGTACGCCCGCGTCCATCAAAGAAAGCGTGCTCGCGCACACTGTTGCCATGCTGCTCGAACCATTTGACTCAAGTATCTCAGATACGATCCTTACTGTATAAGGAAATTCCTCAGCAGATGGCATCACTGCCTCAAGCGCCCTTGCTGCTAAAGCGCCATGCCCGATCTCACGCCTTCCAGGACCTCTTGCAGGCCTTGCCTCTCCCACGCTAAACGGAGGAAAGTTATAATGCAGCATAAAACTCTTGAACTTCTCGCCTTCCAGTGTATCAAGCCTCTGCTCATCATCGCCAGTGCCCAATGTCGTTACAGACAGACTCTGCGTCTGTCCTCTTGTGAATAACCCTGAGCCATGCGTCCTGGGCAGCACCCCGACTTCACACGTGATCTCCCTTATGTCCTCACACTTCCTGCCATCTACTCTTTTCTTTTTTTCTAATATAAACTTGCGGACCTCTTCCTTCTCGATCTTCTCAAGCGCGCTCTTTATATCCGCGTCTTCTAAGGTCTCGTCCTGCGCCTTTAACTTTTCTATGACCTCTTTGCTCAGGATACTCAAAGCCTCTTCTCTCTGCTCCTTTATAGGAAGAGAGTTAACTTTATTCAATCCTGACAGAGAAAGCTTTTTAACCTTCTCGCATAACTCATCTGAGACAAGCTTCAATTCAGGCTTGATCTTTTTCTTGCCTGCTTTTTTCTTTAATTCCTCTTGTAGTTCAATTGTCTCAGCTATGTATTTCTGGGCAAGCTCTATTGCCTCGACCATCTTTTCTTCTGATATCTCGCTTGCTCCTGCCTCGAGCATAACGATCTTGTCCTTCATGCCTACCGCGACCAGATTTAAAGCGCTGTTCTCCATCTCATCAAATGTAGGATTCACGATAAATTTATCTTCTACTAATCCTATCCTCACAGCGCCCACAGGCCCTGCGAACGGTATATCTGAGATCGTCAATGCGGCTGAGGCGCCTATCAAGGCAGGTATGTCAGAATTATTTTCTCCATCGCTTGAAAGCACTATTGCGAATATCTGCACGTCATTTAAAAACCCCTCTGGAAATAACGGCCTTATAGGCCTATCTATGAGCCTGGCGGTCAGGATCTCTTTTTCCGTAGGCCTTCCTTCTCTTTTGAAATATCCACCGGGTATCTTACCCGCAGCATATGTCTTTTCCTGGTATTCCACTGTAAGAGGGAAAAAGCCGATACCCTTCCTCTGTTCTTTTGAACTGACAGCAGTAGCCAGGACCATGGTATCTCCATACTGCACACACACAGAACCGCTTGCCTGCTTTGCCATTTTCCCGGTTTCAATAACTAAATTCTCTTTTCCTATCTTTCTTTCGACTTTCATTGAAGACTCCCTTTCTTAGTTGTAGCTTTCAGCCCTCAACTCTCAGCTCTCAGCCTTAAAAGCTGAAAGCTGACAGCTGATCGCTGAAAGCTATCGTTATAATAAAAGCGGATCTGCCGACCCTAATTACCTGCTTAGCGACCCAGGTCGTTAAATCCGCCCTTCATTATTTCTTTAAGTTTAACTTTTTTACGAGCTCGCGATACTTGTCAGTATTTTCTCTTCTTAAATACTCCAAGAGTCTTTTTCTCTGACTGACCAAACGTAAAAGACCTACCCTGGAATGATAATCCTTCTTATGAGCTTTAAAATGCCCTGTAAGGTTATTAATCCTATTGGTAAGCAATGCTACCTGCACACTGCAGGAGCCTGTGTCTTTTTCGTGCTCAGCAAAATCCTTCACGATCCCTTGTTTTGCATCCTTCGCTAATACCATTTTTCTCTCCTTTGAGCTGAAATTATACTATTTTTTACCCCTGCGGTCAAGCAATTTCTTCACGACCAACATATATCCCAATATCTTTAACTCATATAATACTATAAAAGGTAGATTCAATAATATGCCACGTAATGAATCATTCTTTTTTATGCATAAGTATCTATTCTTAATATACCTTCTCTTCAACTCCTCAGAAATACGGTGGACTAGGGGTTGGGGTGTCCTGTGAGTGGGAGGATCCACACCGGGCGGAGGGGCCCACGAACAGGATACCCCGACCTCTAGTCCACCCGCAGTTCCCCCTCTCACATGATACGCTAGTGCCTTCGGGTTATAATATGCTTTCCAATCCTTCTTCTGTGCTCTCCAACATAAGTCTAGATCTTCGTAATACATGTCAAATCTCTCGTCAAAATATCCATATTTATCCCTTACATTCTTCAGCATGCTTTTTCTTAAAAAAGCGCATGCGCCGCTGGCTCCAAATACATATCCTGGCTCATCATACTGCCCCTTGTCTACCTTTCCATAGCCTCTCTCGACTGGCTTTCTATTCTTGCCTAAAAATAATCCTGTTGAATCTATGGTCTTTTTATCCATTCTTAATATTTTTCCGCTTACCATGCCGATTCGCGTATCAAGACCTATCGCCAATAGAACCTGCCTCAGATAATCTTTGTCCAACACGCAGTCGTTATTCAGGCATAAGACAAAATTCCCTTTTGACGCATCAATGCCCTGATTCTGCGCTTTACAAAAAAGAAGGTTGCTGGTATTTCTGATCAATTGAACATCCGAATAATACATGGCTACCATCTCGATACTGCCATCGGTAGAGGCATTATCTACAACAATAGTCTCAATATCCTGAAAATTCTGTCCCCTTACGGAGTCCAGACACTGCCTCAACAAATCTTTCCTGTTGTAATTGACAATTATTATTGATATCATAGATTTAATTATATCATGAATCAAACAGAAACCAAACCCTTATCACCCCTCATATTTATTCCCTTATTATCCCTTATCTTCATCCGGCCTTTCATCTCTGGCCTTGCATACCCGGCCTTTGAGATGTTTTATGAAAACATCTTGATATTCCTTGCTATCATGATCTTATTCATGGAAAGATCCAGATTTAAACTGTATCCTAAAAATTTCAGTAACTTCCCTGTAATATTCCTATTATTTGCCTATGCTATTTCAACTATATTCTCGATCAACATACAAAACTCTATTAGAGAAACGCTTAAATTCATCAGTTTCTTTGCCATATTCTTTATGGTTTCCCAATCTGATGAAAAACAAAAGAAACTGCTGCTAAAGACCATTGTCATAGCTGCTTCAATAATAAGTCTGTATTCAATATACCAGTACTTCTGGGGATATGGACGCACACTAGATTATCTACAAAAAACCAACAGCGATTTTCTCTCCACCTCTTCCTATGCCCGCGACATCCTGCTCTCAAAACGCGCAATAGGAACATTTCCCTCTCCGAATATCTTAGCTGGATACTTGATAATAATGTTTTTTCTCGCAATGCACTTACAGCGTCGCATTTCGCTAGTTCTAATCACTGCTGCGTTAATCCTCACTAAATCCATGGGCGCGTGGTTAAGTCTTATTGCTGCACTGATCTACCTCGGTAACTTCGTAAGTTACCCAAAGGGTAACTTACGAAGTTACCGAGGTAAGTTAATGGCAGTATTAATCGTAGCTATACTATGTTTTATCCTCGTGAATCGCTGGGAACGCCTGATGAACATGGAAAACCCGCAAAATTCCATTACCCAGCGCCTAAACTACTGGCGCACAGCCATAGCCATAATAAAAGATCAGGCTATTTTTGGAGTCGGACCTGGTAATTTTCAAGAAGTCTTCTTGGGGCATAAGGTAGGCTTAGGCACAGATACAAGATACGCGCATAACATATTTCTTCACATATGGTCAGAAATAGGTATCTTAGGTCTTGTAGGAGTCTTTTACCTTATTATTAATTTTTTCAGAAAAGCCAGATCTCAATCCAGCTATAGATTTATACTGTGCGGCGGGCTTGTGTTTATCCTGCATAATCTCATAGATAATACCTTTTTCATGCCTCAAGCTGCACTCTTCTGGTGGATATTACTGGCTTCTAAGGAATAGACCCTATCCACGGCCATAAGTGTCGATGATCTATGAGAAACAGTAATCAGGCTTATTTCTCCAAGGAGCTGTTTTATATTCAATAATATCTTTTCCTCGCTGGCTGAATCCACAGAAGACATTGCCTCATCAAGGATCAGGATCCTGGGCCTTTTAATTATTGCACGGGCAATGGCGATCCTTTGCTTTTGTCCTTCTGATATCTTGCAGGCATTTTCACCTATAACCGTTTCATATCCATCAGGAAGATTATTTATAAAATCATCGGCCAAAGAATGCCTGGCGGCCTCACATATCTCAGCCCTACTCGCGTTCTTTTTTCCATAGGCAATATTGTTCGCTACAGTATCGTTGAACAAAAAAGGTTCCTGCAATGCCATGCCGATCTGTTCTTTTAGGCTCCCCATCTTCATGTCCTTGATATTGACACCATCAATAAGGATCTCTCCCTGCCATGGATCATAAAGCCTTACGATTAAATTCAATAATGTGGTCTTGCCAGCGCCTGAAGGCGCAAAAAAACCAATATGCTTATTGCCTTCTATTGAAAAACTTAGATCCTTTAGGATAGGCTTGCCCGGCATATATCCAAAGCTAACGTTTTTAAATTGTATATTGCCTTGACTGAAAACAATGTTTCTTGCGCCTTTGTCCTCAATGACCATCCCTTCTTCATCTAAAATAGCAGCCACCCTTTGACAGGAGATAAGCCCCAATACAGCTGTTTGAAAAAATCCTACAAAGCTATTCTGCATAGCTACTAGCTGCCCCAGGTAGACCAATATCGCTGCAAGACTTCCAAGACTCATTTCTCCCCTGATAACCATATATCCGCCGTAAAAACTAATAAGGCCTATAATGATCTTACTCCCCGCATTCGCGGCAAAAGCGCCAAAGATATCCAGCCTTACACTGCTAAGCTCTATCTTTATATTGTCCATCAACTGCCTCAGGTATTTCTTCGTCTCGACATTTTCTTTATTAAATACCTTAATAAGAGGGATGTGAGAAAAAAGCTCCTGAATGGATTTAAAAATATTCTGAGAATTCCCGATCAATCTTTCCCAGACCTTCCTTCTTTTATTGATAAAATAATATGACGGTAAATAGAGGAAGGGTGTGAGAAAAAAAGCGAGGACTGCAATCCTCCAGTTAAGATGCGATATAATAATAAGGATAAGCACAAGTTTAGGAAAAAGGGCTATGGCCCGAGGAAGCGTAGTCGCAACAAGATCTTTTACCCTGCTAATATCGTGATCGATCTTATAAAGATGCTCCCCTGTGCTTTTATTTTGAAACCAGCTAAGCGGAAGGATCTCTATCTTTTTAAAAACCTTCTTGTTTAGATCAAATTTTATTCTTAATTTTACATATCTCTCTAAATATTGCCCGAACCCGTTTATAATTCCTATAACAATAAAAACTGCCCCGCCTATGATTACCAGAATGACAAAGGTCTTTAAATCCTTATTTCCTATTGCCTTATCAACGACTAATTTTGTCAAATACGGATTGATCAGCCCCAGCAATGCCCCAAAACCACTCAGGAAGATAATTGCTGCCCATTTTTCTCTATAAGGCAAGAGTAATTTTATAAATCTTAAGAAAAGCGCCTGCTGTTTCTTGTCTAATCTTATTTTATGCCGGGAAAAATTCATATCTATTTTTTAGATGTCCTTTTGAATGTCTCAAGCGATGCAGCGCGGGCATGGGCTACTTCGCAAAAATAATCTACCGGCTTATCTAATTCTCCTGTCTCTAAATGAGCGTGTGCTGGACACCAGGTACAGAGATTGATGATAGGGCAGATCCGGCATTTCTTCAAAAAATCTTCTCTTTTTGAGCGTTTATCCCTCACCCGAAGGACAAAATTCCGATATGCTTCAAGTAATGTCCCATTCTTAAGGTCATAGACACAATCCGGATGCCAGAGCGAAGAGCAAAGTCGGAAAAAACCGTCATAGCTTACCGCAAAACTGCCGTTGCCTGCGCCGCAATGAAAGAGATGATCACAGTTAGTGTGAGCAAAATCAGGGTCAATGAACTTGCCGCAAGATTCTTCTAATGCCTTGAAACGTTCTGAGTCATTTTTTTCAATTGAAACTATCTCTTCAGGAAGAAGCCGCTCGGATCTTATTTCTTTATTTCTTCCTGTATCACCGTCAAAACGAAGATGCAAAAACGGATCAAAACGGAAATAATCCTTGGTCTTTTGCCTGCAAAATTGAGAAATAACAGTTAATTCATGGATGTTTGAACGCAGGGCCATTGTCTTAAGGCGCACCTTGATCTTGTTTTTGAGCAGAAGATCTAAGCCTTTCATAAAAGCATTGAAGGAGCCTGGATTTCTGGTTACCTTCTCATAGGTTCCTTTAGTCGCGCCGTATACTGTTACTTCAATGTTGCGCGGCGGGTACCTTTTGAAAAATTTAATGTGTCTTTCTGTTATCAATGTAGCGTTAGTAAAAACCGAGACTAAAAGGCCTTTTTTCTTGAGATGCAGATATATATCAAAAAAATCTTCCCTTAAAAGAGGTTCGCCTCCTGTAATCAGGCACCACAATGCTCCTAAATCAGCTGCCTCGTCAATGATATTCTTTATCTGCTGAAACTTGAGCTCTTTTGATTTCGCGCAAGAATCTCCTGCTGGTAAATTTATATAGCAGTGTCTGCAATTATTGTTACAGCGCGCGGCAATCTCTAAGTCAAAAGAGATAAGCTGCCTATTATTCTTCATCTTGTTCCAAAGGGAAAACCGAGGCAAGGAAACTCGGGACACAAAAGATCTTTTCATGATATCAAACTCTTGATCCAAAAAATAAAAGATAATAATCTTGTCTTGCTCAAAAAAGCAATTATAAACCGTTCCAGGCCAAAACCAAGTTGAGTTTTCCTGCCTGCCCTTTCTACTTTCGACACAACGCCTAAAATGTCCTTCATTGGAATCAAACCGTCAGTCTCAACAGAGTTATCTCCTTTTATAAGATAATAATCGCCTTTTTTACCTACTACTCTATGAATAACAAGCCTCCCTGTCTGAGCGTGGATAAAAGCTACTGGCTTACCAAAACCTATTGGATGATCAAGCAGCGGGGAAATAGTAACTACATCGCCATTTTTAATAAACGGTGACATGCTAAAACCCATAGCCTTAAACCTAAAAGGAATTCTCATGCCAGTGGCAGCTTGAAGCAATCCAGTCATTGCTTCCCCTGAAAGAGAAAGTTCTTCTTCAGGAACTACGCAATATCCTGCTTTAATCTCGCTTGACTTCAACAAGCATTCTCCTTTTGAGTAATTCTTCGACCAGCCCTAATACATCTTTTTCTATTTCTATCTTAGATGATTCAAATTCTGCCCCCAGATCATCCGCTAAATCTTTTAAGCTTTTTTTTCCATCTATCCTGCGCCAAATTGCCTGTCCGGTCTCATTGAGACTAAATATCGCATCTTCTAAATCCGCTACCCCTGAAGTTATGGGAATAATAATAAACTCTCCTTGTATCTCTCGCGCGACTATATCTTCAGACGGTTTATAAACACTTTCGATGTGGCCCATAAATACCTCCTTCGTTTTCGGTTATTTTGTAAATTTCCTGATCCGATCCTTCCCGTCCTTGATCTCCCATGCCATTTCACCTTCTTTTATCAGGCCCAGAAATCTTGCCTGAGCATGGGCAATTTCACAATAATATTCTACCGGCGTATCTAAGGTGCCGCTTTCTAAGCAGGATTTTGCAGGACATTGCGCGCACAGGCCTTTTAAAAAACATTTAGCACAGCGATTTAAATAATCAGGATTGATAGCTTTTATCTCTCTTACTTTTGGAAAAAAATTAATCAGCGCATCTTTAAGAGAACCCTTTTTAAGATCATAGACTGTCTCCTTCTGTCTAAGCAACATACAGGGCTGAAACATACCATAAGCATCCACGCATCCGCTGGCACGGCCGGCCCCGCAGGAAAAAAGTCTATCACCAGATGGCCGCATAAATTTTGAGCAAAATTCTTTCATATTATTAAGGTATCTATTTTTTTGGCGGGTAAGAACTCTAAGTCCCTGCTCTGGCGTAACTCTGAGTTTTTTAATTGATTCATTTTTCCGACTATCATACCTGCGCCGCAGGTTAAAAAACATAGAATAAGGCGGCGATTTGCCTATCCATGGAATATTTTTAGCCCATTTCTCGAATTCATCGATTTCATCTTTGTTAGGCGGCAGTAACGAGCTTTTCACTATAAAAGGGGTCTTTTTCTCCAGTAGTAAATTTATGCCCCGCCAGGCCGCTTCAAATGAACCGGAAACCCTGGTTACGCCTTCATACGAGGCCTTTCTCATCCCGTAAACTGTAACCTCCACTTTTTCTAAGGGCGGGATATGACTCAATAGATCAGCTAATTTAGACGTAATCAAAGTGGCATTGGTAAAAAGCAATACCTTTAAACCAAGCTTCCTCGCGAAAACATATAATTCCTCAAAATCATCCCTTAAAAGCGGCTCC
This sequence comes from Candidatus Gorgyraea atricola, assembly GCA_030765235.1. Lineage (NCBI taxonomy): Bacteria > Pseudomonadati > Candidatus Omnitrophota > Candidatus Gorgyraea > Candidatus Gorgyraea atricola. The sequence goes on from JAVCCW010000010.1 coordinate 157,354, forward strand.
CCTCCTGTAAACCGTACTGTAAGGCAATCCAGAGAAACTGCTTCCTTGAGAATATTTTTTATCTGACTAGTAGATAACTCTTTATCTTTGGCATTCAAATCACCTTCCGGCAGATTTATGCAGCAGTGAATACAGTTATTATTACAGCGTTCGGTAAGTTCTATATCCAAACTACCTAAAACTGGCATGCTATTCTTCCACAATAAAGCTTTACTTGTTTCCTGTTTTTTAACGTAAAGACTGCTCTTCATTTGCTTATAAATTCCTTACATGACTAAGAAGTTACATTCCCATCACAGTCAGCACAAACTTCCGGCATCTTACAAACGCTGTATGCTGTGCCTGCGAAGATGCTACTCTCTTCATCCTTTTCCTTGCAAGCTATCAGAACACCCTCCTCTGGTTTGCCTCTCATCAGCACAATCAGTTTTGGTCTCTCCCATTTTTTCTTCGCTTCTCTCTTCATTTTTACCTCCAATAAGTGCTAATAGTAAGGGAACAAGAACTATGGTCACGACGTCACAAGGACGTCACACCTCAGGTTAGCGCATAGATCCACTCTAAAACATGATGCAAACGCGTTATCAGGGCCGATCATGCCGGGAAAAGTCTTGCAGCTCTGCAACACCCACTCTTCAGGTTTCCCTTTGGTTAAAATAATCAGCTTCGGCTTTTCCCATTTTTTCTTAGCTTCTTTCTTCATCTTTACCGCTTCCTCTGCATCCAACCTGCTCTACATCTGCCTCAAGGCATCCACTATTTCTCCGCTTTTGTCAAAACGTAGAACATAAACAGGGACTCTTGCGGCTAAATTATCTATAACCAACAATGTCTTCTCCCACCAATCTACAGTTACAAATGGCCTTATCAAACAAGATAAGAGTTTTCTCACTATCTCTTTCTTGTCCTCAATACGCAAAATTTTATTTTCCAATGACTTCTCCAGAAAGAAAATAGCTTTCAGCGCAGCAGAATTACTTGAGATATCAGGTATATCGCCGTGACTCCACGTCCCATAGATCCTAAACTTGCCTGCTTTTCTTCTTACGATCATCCTGTCATCGCAAAGTATCTCGGCTTTTCCTTTTAACATTGTTGCCATTGTAGACTTACCTGCTTCAGAGTGCCCGGCAAAAAGCAGGCCCTTGCCTTCAAAATTAACACCGCAGGAATGCAAATAGCAGCCTTCTCTATCAGCTAAAATTCTTGCAAAGAGTATCTGATCAGTAGGGAACATAGTCAGAGAGTGCAGATTCCCTCTTAAGAACATTTCTTTCTTATCGTTATAGATCCTGGCCCTGGTATGGCCTGAGTTAAATGTCGCAACGCAATGTGGACTTTTTCTATTCCCATCTGGATAAATAACCCCAGAATAAATCCATGAGCCGTTATTTTTATATATTGCCCAAGGGGACCTGCAGTAAACCTCTTCGCCAAAATTCCTGCCGTTTAAATCCGGCAGAGAAAAATGATGCCGGATATAAATAGTATCTTCTCTATGTCCATCAACCTCAAATTTTTTGAATTTGGAATGGAATGTTTGCTCATTTATCGGCAAATCAGATTCAACCTGCACTGTCATGTCCGCTATCTTAAAGTAACGCCTGTGATTTTTCTGCCAGTCTTCTTTAAATTTATGATTTTCTCTAGCCACAGTGCAAAGATATTCGACCTTTTTATTAAAATCGCGGTGCTCAAGGTAGCCATAGACAGGACAAATACGACAATCTTCTTTCAAATCACAGGCCCCGCAATTCTCTTTATATTCTTCTGTAATCTTTATCTTCGTGGCTAGAGAGGGAATAAAATTATCCCAAGAGTCTTTAAAGCTTCCTTTTCTCAGGTCATAACGCATTTCATCATCTTTAATAAAACAGCAGAAAGTCATTTTTCCGTAGGGATCAATATGAAAATCTCTCCTGGCATTTATGCAGGAAGAAAAAAGATGGCCGTTATTCTCTACTTGGCAACAATTGCTATTCTCTTCCTTAACCCACTCCTTATAGGACAGATCTGGTTTATCCAGTTTAACCACTTCTTCAGGCGCCAGCCTCTGACGCATTATTTCAGCATTTCTTTCCTTATCTGCATAGGCTGAAAGGTATAACCATGGAGCTCCTACTCTATAGTGTTTGCTTAAGGATTCAGACAGCCGAATCATATCTTTAAACTCATAGTAATTATCCTTCATTGGAATAAGCTGGACAATAAAACTCGCTCCTGCCTCTTTTAAATACCTGAAACCCCGCATAGTTTTCTCAAATGAACCGGGATTGCGGGTAATGTGGTCATGCACTTTAGCGCTCGCTCCGTATAGTGCAACCATCTTGGAGCCTTTTCGCTTCATCAGTTCAGCAATTTTAGGAGTGATCAATGTCCCATTGGTATTAAGGGAATAAGAAAGGCCATTGCGAGTCAGATAATCAAATATCTCTGAAAAATCCGGACGCAGCATTGGCTCGCCTCCGGAAATAAACCATCTACGGCAGCCCATGGCCTTTGCCTCACTGACTATCCTTTTTATTTCTTCAAAAGAAAGCTCATCTTTCCTTTCCTGAGATTGAGGCGAAATCCTTAACCAGCAGTGCCGGCAATTATTGTTACAGCGATAGGTAAGATCTACTCTGCCTTCCAAGGGAAGGCGGGGCAATTTATTTGTAGTCTTTATTTCCAGATAGGTATTATTCAGCATATTTAACTTTTATTGGGGTAATTAAAAAATATAAGAACCTTAATTTATACAATATTCTGGTTTTCATAGAATAGGGCCTTAAATCATAAAACCTGGCAAACTGCTCCAGAGGTATGCTCATTATATATCTCACTGGCTCCATATAATCATCATATAGCAAAAAATGCGTCTTTAAATAATTAACCTTATATTCATGAACCAGTGAATCCGAGGACATCTTATCATTAATAAACCTCTCCATCAAGTTTCTTTTAAATCTGGATACAGGTAATCTATCCAGCAGTGCATCAAAATCCCCTGATCCAAAAAATAACCTGGCCTGCAATAGAAGAAAATAAAGACAGCTACTCATGCGCTCCTTCTTAGAAGAATCCACTATGTAATCCAGATCAAGCTCGTCCTTATATTTTTGAAAAAGGAGCTTTGTATCTAATATATATTTTAAAGAAAGAACCTTACCGTATCTTCTCTGGTGAAGCGCTATGCTGAATAAAGAGTCTTCAGGCGAAAGTAGTCTTATTTTTTTGCCCTCAATAGTCTCTACATACCTTGTCCTTTTCCAAATATCTGCTAATACTGTTTTACTATTCCTCTTAAAATCAAGGCCCCAGTGAAGATCTACTATAAAACATTGGTTATCTTTGCAAGGCCTGTAAAACGCAATATGACACTGCTTGTTCCTCCAGTAAGATTCTGTCAATCCTCCTAAGCTCTTTTTGTATCCCAGCTCCTGCAAGATATCCTCAGCCTTTTCATAACCCCTATCAGAAACCAGAAGATCTATGTCACTCATAGGCCTTAAAAGGTCTTCTTCATATATATCATTTAAAAAAGAAGCACCCTTAAAAGGCAACACATCTATGTCGTTCCCCTGAAACGCCCTGAAAATCCTCTGGTATTCCCTGTCCTTTAGGATATTGTCCCTTACTACATGCCAATAACTATTGCGCAAAAGCCCACGCAATCTTTGTGGAAAAGAATTGATATATGGCTTTATATTAACATATGCATACGGGGCTATTTCATGATAGGAAAGCAATCTTTCAAAAACCATCCAATCAATACCTTCGAGCTTTTTCTCAGATCTGATGCCCTGATCAAGCAGCAATTGGATTAATTTCATCTCTGGATTAGATCTAATATTCATATAATTGTGAAGCGGTCATCCCGCATAGTATACAAAAAAGAGCGAATGGGTTATGCCAGTAAAAAAGCTCATATGCTGCCATATTAACTAGTAGCCCCATCAATGCAGACATGCTTACCAGCAATAGGTCTTTTTTCCTCTTATCTTCTAAACGGCGCAAAGCCATAAAGCCTCTTCTAAATAAAAGAAAAATAAATACCAGAAAACTCGAAAAGCCTATGATACCGGTCTCTGCCAAAAGTGTCAGGTACATATTATCTGCTATTTTAAATTCATGTGGGATTTTTTCCTTAGATCGAGTATAATCATCAAATCTATCCCTGAAATTATTTAAGCCTATGCCAAAAAACGGCTTATCTTTTAACATGTCCATGGTAATAAACAACCGCGTGGACCTATATTCAGAAAAAGCACTGTCGTGGCTTCCTGACAACAGCCTGTTAAACCCAAAACGGTTAAAGCGCCCTGCATCTGGACGCGAACAAAGCGTGACAACGAAAACTATAAAAACCAAAAATAAAGCTGAAAATCGCATGCCCTTCTTCTTCCATAAATAGAATAAAAATAAGGCTATCATTCCTAAGAAGACTCCTCTTGAGCCGGCAAGTATAATAACAATTATACTTAAAATTATAGACAAAAGGCCTGTGACTCTAAAAAAAGAGAGCTTATCTTTAATTAAGAGAAATCCGAATGGCATGCACCCAAGCAGAAAAGAACCTAATACTGCCGGATTAAACTGAGTAGACATTGGCCGCCTCATTACCCCAAAGCTATACCTTTTATAAAAGATATTATCTACTATATGTTCGTATATAAAATTCCTGCCTATTGCATACTCAATAATTCCAAAAAGCGCGACTATTAAGCTAAAGATACATATGCTCTTCAAGATTATCCCAATGCTTTCCTCCTGAGAAAAAAGTGACTTTGTAAGATAATAGAGAAGTAATAAGCCTATGGAAATATTGAGATATGCATTAAACGCCCCAGTTTTATCCTGCGCTGAAAAGATCCCGCCCAATATAAATATCAGAAATAAAAAAAGAGGCGAATCACAGCGCTTAAAAAAGGTCTTTACGTCTCTTTGCCTTATTAGCAACAGTAAAAATAAACCTGTCAGAAAATATCTAACATAGACAGCGTAATGCCCCTGAACTGGTTCAGGAAAAAAAGAAATCCACCCTAAAAATATAACAAAAAGATATGCCATCTTAATAATGAGCAATATTGCCTTTTTTTCTACGCAGATTCCACTTTTGCGCTTCCATTAATATCCCAATTAAGCTATATGCAGTGAAACAAAGCAGTGGAATAAACTTAAAATATAAAAACGATGCAGCTGCTAATAATAAAAAAACTGCGAGGAAAAGTTTTTTACTTACGAGCTTAATATGAGAAAGTCGAGGATATCGAATATGACTGATCATTAAAAAAGCAGCCAGAATCATAAATAGTAAGATAGAAATAAAGAAAAAAGGGTGCTTAAAATCGAGGTGCAGGACAACAAGGCTCATAATAAAACCCGCGGCAACAAGAATCGGCAGTCCATGAAAAAAGTCTTTATTTGCAGAACCATGCCTACTTCTAACATTATGCATGGATAACCTTATAGCGCCACACCCCATATACAGGAAACCAGAAAGATACAACAAGCTTTTGTATTCCCCCACAGAAGTCATGTATACAATAATTACAGGGGCGATGCCGAAAGATATTATATCTACTAAAGAATCTAATTCAGAACCAAATTCGCTTATGGTGTTCATTAATTGCGCAACTTTTCCATCCAGGAAATCAAAAAACATCGCGGCAAAGATCAAGCATGCAGCTTGAAAAATATTCCCTTGAAGCGCGAGATAAACAGCATAGATCCCGCAAGAGAGATTACATAGAGAAAAAAAGTGGGGTAACATACTCATCTTTTCATCATACCAATAATGGTCTCTCCGCCAATAACCTTATCGCCAACCTTTACAAATAGTGGCGTGTCAGACTTAACATAAAGCTCTACTCTTGACCCAAACATGATAATGCCCATTCTATCGCCTTTAACATTTTTTTTTCCAACTACCGCCTTGCACTTAATTCTTCTTGCAATTAGTCCTGCTATCTGCTTAACGACTATCAAAAAATCAGAGTCTGTTTTTATTACAACGGTGTTTGATTCATTCCTCTGCGATAATTCTTTTTTGAAGGCTGGGTAAAACTTGCCCCTCTTGTATTCTATTTTCATGACTTCCCCTGAGTAAGGAAACCTCTGAACATGCACATTAAGAATGGAAAGAAAAATACCAATACGAACAAAAGGGGACTTCCCGATATCAGGCATATCGACGACATCTATATCCGCAACCCGTCCATCAGCAGGTGAAATAATAGATAAAGGATTATGCGCAATTCTTCTTGCAGGATCCCTGAAGAACATGAGAAAAAATAGAAAAACTACAATAAAAAATGGTAATTTTCCAGGAAATATAAAAATAAATAATATACAAGCAAAAAATGCGACTATAATTACTTTATCCCCATCCTCTGAAATATGGCAAAACCGCAATAATCTCTTAATCATTAATCAACCCCTATGATCTCTTGACATAAATCGTACAAAATGACTAATTGGGAAACATTCAATTCTTCTCTCCCCTTTTGTTTTAAAATCTCACCGGCCTCAACAGCTAATGGGGCTCCGGAAGGAAACTCACAACAATTAGTTTTATACAAACCTGCTGTGCCTCCAGATAAAAAAATCTTATCATCCGTCACTACTGATCCCATGGGATCCGATAAGACAACTGCATTGTCTGATCTATTGGAGATCAAAGGCCTCCCAATAAAACATTTGGGTTGCTCTATCCCTAAATAATAAAGCAGAGTAGGCGCGATATCGATCTGGCCCCCTACTATCTCTGATACTCCTAGCGGTTCCTGCGAAACACTATCCCGTGGAAGGACTAAAAAAACCGCAACCCTGTCTAACCACACTTTCATCATTTCATCTGAAAAAAGATTCTCTGTATATCCTGTAAACTGGCGCAATTCTGCATTAAGAGGAAGCCTGGCATCATGATCACCGTAAATAGCCACGATAGTTTCATCTAAAAGCCCTGCCTTGTCTAAATCACGAAAAAGTCGTTTAAGGCATGTGTCCGCGTAGCGCATAAAATGGATGTAATCGCCTAACATAGAACCCTCCAGTGCTCCCACGTCTAAAGTTTTATACTCGTCAGGAAGGGTATTATACGGGTGATGAGAACTGCTTGTCTCTAAAAAAGCAAAAAATGGCCTTGGCAATTTGACTAACTCCGGAATTATGTATTTAAAAAGTACTTCATCTGATGAGGTATATTTATTACCAATTCTATCTGTCAATTTATCTGTTTCAGTTAAATTTATTTTTTTTTCTATCTCCCGATAAAAAAGTGAATGCTCGAAACCATAATGTGGAAAGATAACGCCTGCATTCCATATTTCCCTGTTATAAGACATGGCTGCAAGTGTTGCATAACCAGCTCTTTTAAGCTGCCAAGGCAGTGTAATAAAATTATTGCAAGGCTTCCGAAAAGCAACAGCTCCCTGATTAAGTGGATGTAGTGAATTCAATGCAATAAATGCAGCATCAGAAGAAAGGCCGCCAGCTGTCTGATTAAATATAAAAGGGAAATATAGGCCTTTTTCGCGCAAGCGATTAAGAAAAGGTGTAATGTATTGGCCGCTGACTTGTTTACCTATAACAAACTGCTGCAAGGCCTCTACCTGTATTAAAAGCAAGTTTTTGCCTTCTGCACAGCCAAACATTTCCATAGTTACTGGGCCTTGTTGTCTTTTCGTAAAGAATTTCCTAATCTTTTCTTTTTCGTGCTGAGTCAACTCTCTTTCTGGAAAAAGTTCACATAGCGTTTGATAAAAATTAAATAAATGCCAGTTTAAGATACCCCTTTCTTCAAAAGCACTGCCATCCAAGGGTTTATTCCCAACACTATGATAGTAATTTATATTATCAGCTAAAATAGTAACAGCCGGAATACTAAAAATGATACACAAGAAAAAAATAATTCTCTGCCAAATCAAATTATAGCGCGGAACAAACTTTCTTATTTTGGCAGAGAATTTGAAACCCTTTATAAAAAGAAGTACTGCTATTGGAAAACACAAAAACCATGTATCTTTTGATTGTGCGAGCGCGTAAAGACTATCACGCCAAACTATCAACTGATGCGCCTCAGCCAATGCTGAAAGCGGGGCAAGAGTATTAAAATAGCGCATATGCAAAGTATCCGCATAAACCACTAAGGAAACACAAAGCACTAAAAAACCAGCAGCATATCTGTAAAACTTGTATCTTAGTATTATAATTAACGGCAAGCTGATTAAGACAGATGTGGAAATAATTTTAGTAATAAGCTGTGAATTTAATCGACACCCTGTAGATCCTAAAAAAATAATATCCAAAAAAAACAATGCCAGCCAAACCCATATTAAAGAACAAGCCATTATAACTGCCCTATCAATAACTCTTAATGAATATTGCGTATTATTCGAGCGAGCAACCATTAAAAACGTAATTAAGAGAAAAATTAGACAGCCAATAAACACTTAACATCCTCCCCTGAAGAACTTAGATCTTGATATATTTTTTCCAGCTCTACGCTGTTTTCTTTTATACCTTTTATAATAGTGCTATTAAAATCAAATTTTCTCAGAATATTTCTGTCCTCCGCAAACATTTTCATTTTGCAATATAAAGAATCCACATCGCCTGCATCAAAGAACAATCCGTCTTTTCCATTTTTCACTAATTCACTGACTCCGCCTATATCTGAAACTATAACAGGGGTTCCCGTCAACATAGCCTCATGGAGCACCAATGGTGAATTCTCTTCCCACAACGACGGAAACACCAGGACGTCTATTTCTTTGAATATTTTAGACACTTCGCTCTTGTCAAATGCACCCATAAATCTAATATTTTTATTGCGCCTTGTCATAATTTTTATTTTATGATAATAATTAAAAATGCCGTTATTCATAGGCGATTTTCCGTATATCCTTAAAGTCGCCTTGCCTGCTCTTATTCTATTAAATGCCTTTATCAGGATATGCAATCCCTTGGAAGGTATGAAGGTGCCTATAAACCCAAACCTGATTCTGCTTGATCCTGTTTTTTCATTGTCCGCAAAGAGACTCAAATCCATTCCATTGTCACAATAAACTATCTTTTGAGGAGAAACCCCAAATTCAATAAATTTATTCCTTAAGAATCTCGAGGGCGCTATGAACAGATCTACCTTTCTAAGAATATCTTTTAACCCAAAATAGTCTTTTTTGGGAATACAATCTCTTATTCGAAAATTAAACATCCTCTTAATTAAATTCTTAAAACTAAGCGCCCTTCCCAGGCAAAACAAACAATTCGCGGTTAAGGGATCCTTGCATAATTGCAGATTATACTTCAGAAGCTGCCCTCTGGGACAAGCCAGCCAGTAATCATGAAGCGTAAAAATAATAGGAATGTTACGTTTTTTAACTTCATCTATAATGCCGATCGATAAAAACAATAAATGATGTATATGGACAATCTCAGGCCTCACTTCATTTAAGACCTGCACAAATTTCTCCTCTACGCTTTTATTTCTATATATCCTTTCTATAGAGCGGTATCCTTTTAGTGTGTTATTAATTTTGTAAACATCAAACCCCTCATATTTACCGCTGGTAACTTTATATTCCTGCTCTTTGGGATTGTTTATCCGGTAAAAGACACTTACGCTGTGCTTCTTGGATAATTCCTTAGCCAGGCTGCATGCATAAATCTCAGAACCCGTCATGCTTTCAGGAGGAAAACAATGGCTAATTTGAAGAATATTCATAATTTACTATACTAACTATTCTGCGATAAAGATAATCTGCGACTACTTTGTGGCCTTTCTCATTAGGATGCAAAATGTCAAAGTAACTGAGAGCATGATTCCTGAGTTCTTCTATGCTAAAAGCTTTAAAACAATCTAATATGTCTAAAGCTATCAATCCTTCTTCAGTTGCTACGCTATATAATTTTCTATGTAGAGAAACTATTGGATATTCACTAAAGGTTTCTATATTTTCTACAAAAATTGGAAATATAAGAAAGACTGTGGGAATATTTTTTTGTTTTGATGTCTGTCCAATCATTTTTATAGCGTATTCTATTTTCTTCCAATAAATACGATGTAACATTGCGTAAGTATATTGTTCTTCATAGTTGCGGGATTTTATTTTTTCTTTAATAAAAAATAACTTGGATGCTATGAAATGTGCTATATGTAATTTCGGCCTGAAAAAATACTGCCCCAGATTACTATTGACGTCATGATATACTGGGTGACCAATATCATTCAAACAATAACTCCAAATAATTAAATCAGGATTATAGAGAAAAGCTTTTTCTTTAAATATAGTTAATTCTTGAGAAATTGAATAACCTGAACGTGCCAAAATAATAACTTCAACCTTTCTGCTATCCAAATTATCATTTAACAATTTTTCTAAAATTTTTGCAAAAGATTGTTCACGTTCAACATATAGCCCTTCAGCAATAGAATCTCCGATAACTATAATCCTAAAAACTCCTTCTGGTTTCTTATAAGTATGTTCGCAATCATTATAACCATGCGAGTTAAGGTTATATTTATTCGGTATATAGCTAAATATAAGGCCTGGATTTTCAGAATAAGTGAATCTTGTATCTATGTCCTTAGTTTTCTGATGAACATTATTATATTGAACCTTCAGGCATATCTCTAAAATAACCAATGATATTATTAATCCAGCTACAGAAAGACAAATATTTACAATAAGCACCTTTTTAAAAATTTTCATAGTATTTAAATCCTATCCTGGAATATGCAGGGATTTTTTGTGATACATATCTTTGCGAGGCCTTTTTCAAGAAATTCTTTTCTTACAGACACGGCTTCTTTTCCATTCCAGAGTTCATGAAATGATTCGAACTGTAAGTAATGAAGGGTTGAAGGGCTGGAATTACTAGCCTTAAGTTTGCCTATTGTGCCGTAAGTGCTGGAGTGAAAGTAACACATCCTCACTCTTCCATCTATTTCAATAACTGCTCTATTCCAGGGCGCATTGCATATCTTCTTATATTTTATAAGTTCCGATAATTCATTTTTTACTTTTATTTTTTCGTTATTTATCTTTGCTATGAATGGATTACCGTTGAAATTAATTGGCATATTACATTTTTTGCTTAATTCATAAGCCTTGGATATAAGCCTATCGTGTTCTTCTTTATCTTCCATACATAAGACTGACTCATTTTTGTAATCAAAAATATAATCTTTCCTTTTCTGCTGCCAATCAAAGCCCTGGTTTAAATGAGAAAAGTCTATACCATCAGCTCCTAATTTATGAGCTAACATTACATAATCAGGGACATCCATCACATTTTGTTTAAATATGCAAAAATTTAAAAGAACCAAAGGCCTTAACAGTGGCTTGTCTTTGTTCTTTAAGTTTCTATATGCGATCAGGGTTTTTATATTATTGATTATCTTGTTAAAATCAGCACTCCTTATTCTTCTGTAAGTTTGTTCTGTTGCTGCATCAAGAGAAAAACTTATAATATCAACTACTTCTGAATCAACCATATATCTTATTTTTTCTTCAGTAAACAAGGCTCCATTAGTGTTGAATATTATCTTAGTCGGCGGAGATACGCTGTCTATGATATAAAATGTTTTTTCAGTCATTAACGGCTCTCCGCCACAATGCAGGTATATTCTATCTGCATGTCTAAAAATAGGCTTTATCCTTTCAAGGACATCTACATCTATATCGTATTCCATTTCTTTCGTCCTTAAGTTTTTTTCACACATAACACAAGGTGGATTCATATTGCAACGCGTTGTGGTGGCAATAGTTATCTCCTCCGGATATGATCTAACAACAGAAATATTGTTTTCTATTTCAAACTTGATCAGCCTTTTGTTATATTCCGGGAGAGATTCGCCGAACAATCTCTTCGGATAACGCTTTATTACACTCCTAGCCTGCATATCGAATCTAAGCTTTTTGCAACAGGACACTATTGGAAGATCTATATTAAAAATCCTCTCTCTGGCATCTTTCCTGGCTGATACTATAGATTCATAAGTAGAAAGTAAGTTGTTAAAATGTGTTTTTTTAGAAAACTTTTCTTCAAACATTAACCGGCCGTTCGCCCCCATGTCTTCCGCCACTTTTTTATTTTTCAAAAGGGCCTCAACCCTGAGGGCTAAACCTTGAATATCCCCTGTATGCGCTAAATAGCCGTTATAATTATCTCTTAACCAACTGGAAATCCCTCCAACATTATAAGCTACTGCTGGCTTAGAGTAGGACATGGCTTCTATCCCGACTAAACAAAACGGTTCTGGCCACAGAGACGGAATAACTACGACAGATGCCTTTGAAAAATAGTCTTTGATCTCATCTCGATTTAAAAAGCCCGTAAACTTTACCTTAGCGTCAAGGCCCTTAAGATTAGTCAGATTCTCGCATTCTTCTCTCTGGGGGCCATCGCCTATTATAAAAGCCTTAAAATCAACGGGTAGCGCATTTAACATATGTATAAAATGGGTCGCGCCTTTCTCCTTTGTCAATCTGCCAACAAAAATTATTATATCATCATTGCTTTTTTTATTTATCTCCCAGTCCTCAACAAATAGCGGCATTACCTGAACTTTGTCTTCTTGGAATCCATTACAGGTAAGCATGCCTTTCATATAAGGCGTGGTCACCAGCAATCGTTCAAATCTCTTCATGGCTTCACGGTTGAAATACCTTGTCTTGAATCTCCATAGCTCCATAACACTTTTTGGAGAAACGCATTTATTTTTAAAACAATCCCTGCCTAAAGGAAAATCGCATATCCTATTTGGTAGCATCTTCACAACAGTATTGCAGCAATTAAAAAAATCATGAACGGTCTGTACAATAGGGGCATATCTATTTAAAAAACTATACTGGCTAGGATAATAGGTGTTATTTAGATGGATGATATCTGGTTTTTGTTCTATCACTATTGACTTTAGTAAAGCCTTGTCTCTGGTTATTTCCTTTTGCCTTGTCTTCAAGAAATAAGTATTTTCTGTTAGATCTAAATTTGGTAAATAAAATGCCTTGAAATTATTTTTTTGAATGCTATTCTTCTTGCCACTTTGTGTATATATAGCTATGATCTCGTGTCCTTTCTCTACTAAGACATTGATTAACAGCTTAAAGTATGTCTCGACTCCGCCAATTAAATCATCGTATTGATTTTGAAGCAGTATCTTCATGGTGCTAAAACCTCACAATCTTGGAAACCAAACCTTTGATATTTTTCATGAGCATTAAAATCATTATCTTAATCCACAAAATAACCACTTTAACGCTTTTCTTTATAACTACCGGAGATGCTGTAAAGATATTTGATGCGCTTTGGCTTAAATTTCTAACTACATATCTTGCTTTTTTCCTAACATAATAATTTCTATTTCTAGAAAAAAGGTCGGCTATTCTATAGTTTAAACGATTAGCGTCATTTCCATTAGTAGAATATATAGTGTTTATTTTAGCTCTTGAGAAAATAAGAGCAAAATCTTCTAATGACTCCGGGTAAAATAAAATATCCGCTTCGTTAAGAATTTTTTCCAATAAGGTGTCTTTATCGTCTACCACTGATAACTCTTTTAAATCTGATCCGACTCTTTGGGCTAAATAATCTGCTTTGTATGTAGAATTTGGATTATAGGCAGTTCGGGAAATAAAAGCTAATCCACTTTCTATTTTTCCGCAAGGTATTTTCTCCCATTGAGGTGTATGACTAAATGGCAACGTGATATCATCCTTATAAATAATACCAGTCATTGGAGAACAATAATCTGGTGAATGATATTTAAGTCTAGTGGCAAAATATTTTTTTGCGGAAGCATCCCATTGTGGAGGACTTGGTAGTATTTCTCCACGAACATATTCCTTTTCTGTTGAGCTAACTTTTTGCATAAAAAGCTTCCTTTTTGATATATCAATATTAATTTGATATCCCGACTCCTGAGTTAATTTAAGAAGAGAGTCAAAATAACTACCATCGCCATTACATTGGACTAAATACTTATCGCTCGTGTCGTTAGATACAGGGCGTTGGTTTACTGCTATAATCTTTGCATTGTTGTATTCTATTTCTATATCCTTGATTCCTCTTTCGGGATTAGTAGCTATAAAAATAATCTTTTTGATGTCTCTGTTAAATCTAGACTGAAACCTCTTCTGTATCTTTACCAGGTCGTCTTCTCCCTGCACCCAACCTTGATTATTAGTTAAATAATGGCACTGTTCCATTGTTTTTCTGCTAATTTGATCTGTTTCAAAAGGTATTTTCATATTATCACCAAAATGATAAGCATCTCTTATATCTGCCAAAAGTCTTCCTTTTTCTTTTATAATATCCCATATTTTAGTGCCTGGATAAGGGACAAGCATATTATATTTATAATCTGAAAGCCCTAAATCCCTCTGGACCTTGACAGTCTTCTTAGTGCTTTCTACGGAATCGCCAGGCAACCCAATTATAAAATAGCCGACACATTTTATACCAGCTTTTTTAATCATCTTCGCTGCTTTTAAAATATCATACAATTTTTCTCCTTTATTAATATTATTGAACACTTGCTCATCTCCGCTTTCGATGCCTAAAGCAATACTCTTACATCCTGACTTTCTCATTAAAAAAAGAAGCTCTCTGTCTAATCTATCAGCCCTCAACCCATTATGGCACCACCACTCAAGATTTAGCTTTTTCTTTATTAAAAGCCTACAGATCTTCTTAGCCCTATCTATATCAAAAGTAAAATTATCATCCATAATCTCAAATGACGCTATTTTGTATCTTTCTTTAGCATCTAATAGTTCACTGACAACGTCCTCCGGCTCTCTCGCCCTCCATTTTTTACCAAATATTATACCAACACAACAGAATATACAGCCGTATGGACATCCTCTGCTTGTTAAAAGAGGATACATGAAATCCGCAAAATCCATATCTTTAATATGCTCAAAACGCGGAAAACGCAGCTTGGATATATCCGGATATCTTTGCGTATTATTGAAAAATAAATCTCCGTTCCTCCGGTAATATATATCTGGGATTTCTAAATTACCCTTTTCTTTATCCTTTATATTTTTTATAAAATTATTAAAAGAAACTTCGCCTTCGCCAATAAAGCCGAAGTCTATTTCTTTATTTTTCTCCATGAATTCTTTGCCGCAAAGTGTTATATGAGGGCCACCTGCTACATAGATTATATCAGGGAAGTAATTCTTTAATTTGCAGAATATGTCTATAGACGCATTGGCTGTGGCTGTTTTAACAGAAACGCCTATGATCTTTGGGCCATATCTGGATACGATATCATGAAGCCTTTGGTCTAAATAAACATGATTGTTCATATCCAGGATCTGGACTTCTATCCCTTCCGACCATAGGGATCCTGCAAGGTAAGCCAGGCCTAGATTAATACTATGTTTTTGCCAACCCGGGGGATTTATTAGTAATACTTTCATGAAAATTTAGCTGTTAGTCTATATAATAATTACGTTTATTCTTTGAGTTACTTAAAAAAGTTACGATTTTTGCTTTCCTGTATCCTTTATAATTTTCTGCATCTCTATGAGATAGTAAAGATACTGACATGTCAAATCTTGTCGAAAAAAATCTGCTAAATAATCTCGGCATCTTAACAAATGGCTTACTACCATTTGGAGCATAGACCAAACCTTTTTCTATATCGTTATTTTTTGACAATTTTTCATAGTCATTCTTAAGTAAATTAGCAAATAAATAAACAGAAGAGTTAGGGTATTTCTTTTTTATGATCCTTACAGTCTCTTCTGTATCATCAATGCTTATCTTCTGCGGTTTAACAACAAGAATTTTTATTTTCTGATCGAATCTGATTATTTTTTCTAAATCATTCTTGGTTATCATTAATTCTTCTTGTGATTTCTGCAACTTAGTTTCTTTTTGACTTAGCAGCTCTCTCCTTTCCTGCAATAGAGAATCTTTTAATTCGATATCTCCTGACATACTTTGAATCTGTTCGTGAAGTTCTAAAGACATTGCCTCCTTTTCCCGCAGCAGAGAATCTCTTGATTCTATGTCCTTTAAAGCTTTTTGGATTTGTTCGTGGAGCTGGACATTGGTTCTAGTGAGCTCTCCTATGAGAGATTCTTTTTCCCGCAAGATCGCATCTTTTAATTCAATATCCCCTATCATATTCTGAATCTGCTCGTGAAGTTTGGCATTGGCGCGGGTAAGTTCACCTGTAAGAGTTTCTTTTTCCTGTAGAAGCGCGTCCTTAAATCCAATGTCTTTTGAGACTTTCTGGATCTGTTCACTAAGCTGGCTATTCACCTTGTTTAATTCTAAAGATAACGCATCTTTTTCGTGCAGTAGAAAGTCTCTTAATTCTATATCTTTTGAGGCTTTTTTGATTTGTTCGCTAAGCTGGCTATTGGCCTTGGTCAATTCTGAAGATAATGCGTCCTTTTCCTGCAGGAGCGCATCCTTGAATCCAATGTCTTTTGAGACCTTCTGAAGCTGT
Source organism: Candidatus Gorgyraea atricola (assembly GCA_030765235.1). Taxonomy (NCBI): domain Bacteria; kingdom Pseudomonadati; phylum Candidatus Omnitrophota; genus Candidatus Gorgyraea; species Candidatus Gorgyraea atricola. The sequence continues at coordinate 173,810 of JAVCCW010000010.1, forward strand.
TCACTGAGTCGGTTATTCGCCTTGTTTAATTCTGAAGCTATTATGCTTTTTTCCTGTAACAATGAGTCTTTTAACTGTGATTCACGGGAGACGCCTTCGGCCTGTTTGTTCAGATAGGTTATATGATAGTGCATTGCTGTCAGTTGTGAAGCTTGTTGGGCAATAACACTCTCTTTGCCTTCCAAGATAGACTCTTTTAACTGGATATCCTTTGACATACCCTGTACCTGCTCATGGAGCTGGGCATTGGCTTGGGTAAGTTCACCTATCAAGGCTTCTTTTTCTTGCAGGATCGCGTCTTTAAATCCAATATCCTTTGAGGCTTTCTGGATCTGGGCGTGAATCTCTAAAGACATCTCTTCTTTTCCCCGCAGCATAGAGTCCCTTGATTCTATGTCTTTTGAGGCTTTCTGGATCTGTCCGCGTAGCTCCA